>CAJXLG010000114.1 GCA_913055885.1 uncultured Rhodospirillales bacterium | reverse complement strand
CCGCCAGCGGCCGTGGGCCATGACCACGCGCTCCGGGTTCCAGGCCAGGACCCGCTCCAGCGCCGCCCGGGCGGGGGCACGGTTGACGAAGGACAGGCGAATCTCCAGCGGTGCCTCGCCGTGGGCGTCCGTGATGTGCCAAAGACGGGCGATGGGGCGTTGCCAGGCGGCCCAGTGGTGGTGCAGGAAGCTTTCCGTGAAGGTCTGGACGAGGTCGCCCAGGATGGCCGTGCAGGACGGCCGGTGGAAGAAGGCCACCTCGTCCAGCAGCAGGCCGCCCCGGAACCATGCCTGGTCGATGGTGTCCGCCCAGTCGGCCGGCGGCGCGTCCGTCAGGGCGCCCGCGAAGGGAAGGTCGTCGCGCTTGTGCGTCAGGGAGGCCGGCCCCCAGAGCCGCGCCGCCGGCCACGCCGCGTGCCACGCGTCCAGGCCCAGGTGGTGCAGCTTGTTGGGGCTGACCAGATGGTGCACCGGGCCCAGGGCGGCCACCTCGGCGCGCAGGGCCTTGTCCAGCGGCACCGGTGACCAGACCCACAGGCCGCCGTCCGCGAGGCGGGCGATGAGGGCACGGGTGGGGTAGGGGAAGCCGTAAAAAGACACCACCGGCCCCTCGATCATCCAGAGGTCCGGCGCGATGGCCGCTACGCGCGTTCCGGTGGCTTCTTCCGCCAAGGGTGTCTCCTTCAAGATGACGGACATAGCGGGAATATAAACGAATGGTTAGAGGCACCCTAAGTCGGCCCACGGGGCGGGTCAATGCGGCGGGCTGCCGGTCATGTGAACAGCCGTCGACATGCTGTCGAAGGCCTGTCAACCGAGTGGTGGCAGGTTGGGGGGTGTAGCGGGCCGGAACGAGGGGGCCGGTCCGACGGCCGACGCGGCCGCGTCGGCGAACTGCGCTGACCACGCACTGGGCTGGAAGGGGGCGTTCCCCGAGCGGCCCCTGGCCGTGAGGCACACGCAGGAACGGGCGCCGGTCCGGGGGGACCGGCGCCCGTTCGCGTGCGGGCTGCCGCCGGTGGTCGGGCGGGATCCGGAAGGGGCCGGATCACCGGCCGACGGCGCCGGTGATCCGGGATGGCGTCGAGCCGCGACCCTTCGGGATCAGCCCTTGAGGACCTTGGGCACGTGGTTGAGCCGCAGGCGGTAGGCCTCGGGCATGCTGGAGCCCACCAGCGGCCGCAGGTACATGCGGAAGGCGTCCGTGACGTCGTTGCCCTCGGCGTTGATGAACTCGTCGGGCATGACGCGGGTCTGGCCGCCCACGTAGTCCAGGTTCAGGAGGTTGTACTCGACGGAGTAGAAGCCCGTGCGCTCGATGGCCACGGAGCCGTTCTGGTCGCCCCAGACGGCGTATTGCACGGCCTTCTCGCCCACCTCGCGGGCCTCGCGCTGGTCCACGTCGGAGACGCAGCCGGCGAAGGACCGCTGCAGGTAGCCGAAGGTGTCCCCGCGCACGCGCTTGTAGCCCAGGTTGTTCTTCACCGCGTCCACCAGCAGGTCGGCCAGGGCGCCCGTGCCGGAGAGCTGGACGTTGCCGTGGGCGTCCTTTTCCTGCTCGCTGGCCAGCTTGGTGACGATGGGCGTGCCGTCCTTGTCGGCGATGCCCTCGCTGACGGCGACGACGCAGCGGCCGTACTTCTCCTGGGTCTTCTTCACGTCGTCCAGGAACTTGTCCTCATCGAAGTGGCGCTCCGGCATGTAGATGAGGTGCGGCCCGTCCTCGGGGAACTTCTTGCCGAGGGTGGAGGCGGCCGTCAGGAAGCCGGCGTGGCGGCCCATGACAACGCCGATGTAGACGCCCGTGAGGGCGGCGTTGTCCAGGTTGACGCCCATGAACGCCTGGGAGACGAAGCGCGCCGCCGACGGGAAGCCGGGCGAGTGGTCGCTGCCCACCAGGTCGTTGTCGATGGTCTTGGGAATGTGCACGCAGCGCAGCGGATAGTCCGCCTTGCGCGCCTCCTCGGCGACGATGCGGCAGGTGTCCGAGGAATCGTTGCCGCCGATGTAGAAGAAATAGCCCACCTCGTGGGCCTTCAGGACCCGGAAGATCTCCTTGCAGTATTCATAGTCGGGCTTGTCCCGGGTGGAGCCCAGCGCCGAGGACGGGGTCATGCCCACGGCCTCCAGGTTGTGGGTGGTTTCCTGGGTGAGGTCCAGGAACTCCTCGTCCACGATGCCGCGCACGCCGTGATAGGCGCCGTAGACGCGTTCGATGTTGGAGAACTTGCGGGACTCCAGCACCGCCCCGACGAGGGATTCGTTAATGGTCGCCGTGGGGCCACCCCCCTGGGCAACAACGACCTTGCCGAACATGTATCGAGCCTCCCTGTTTTCTTGATGCCTCCGGTCGCGGCGCGGCCGGCGGCGCCGCGATTCGGCCGGTACCCATGGTACGGACACGGCCGTGAAAAGGCTACCCCTGATCGCCCGGCACCGGCGCGGCAGGGTCCGACGGCCCGGCGTCCGGGGGCGTGTTGACGTCGGCCCTGGCGTCCTGGGCCACGTACGGCCGGTACCGCTGGTCCTCCTGCAGGATGTGGCGCATGAGCCAGTCCGACAGGAACTGGAAAACCTGGAAGATGGAGATGGCCTGCGGGTCCTCGTGCACCTGCCGCCGGAAGTCGAGCACCTGATTGCGCAGGGTCTGGTGCTGCTCGCAATGCTTCTCGTAATCCGGATACCGGGCCAGGCGCATGAGCTGTTCCTCGGCCGCGAAATGGTACTCCGTGTACTGGATGAGGTCGTCCAGGATGGCTTCCAGCGTGGCAGGGTCGCGCTGGTTGCGGGCCTCGGCGTCGAGCTGGTTCAACAGGCCCACCAAGCGCTGGTGGTCCCGGTCCAGCGTGTCCACGCCGACGCTCATCTTTTCCGTCCACTCCACCAAGGCCATGGATCCCCCGGGCCGTCGCTGTGTATTAAAACTTTATCATAAGAAACCGCCGCTGACACCAAGGATGACGGCGTTCCGCCCGCCGCGCCCGGCCCGGGCCCCGTGAGCCCCGCACGCCCGGGCGTGGCGGATTGCTCTTGGCGGCGCGCGGCGTAGCCCGGATTTTGCACGGACTCGACGGGCTGCGTTGGCTTGCGCCGTGCCGATTGCGTCCCTGATCGGGGTCAGGGACAGGCGAAGAAGGCCCGCAGGCGATGTTCCCCCTCGGGGTGGGGAAGGGGGCATCATAAGAGTAAGGGCCTTCGACGTGGCAAGCGGCCGGCGCAGGCCAACCCTTCGGGCGCCGGTGGCGTTGGCACAGTGGGCGTCACGGCACTTGCCCGATGGAGGAGCATCGGGCGGCGCGCCGTTCCTGCCCTGTGCCTAACGACACCGGCGCGCAGCCATCGACTCCGTGCAAAATCCGGGCTAGGCTGCCGGGCATGAGGGGTATTCAAGGCATTATCCGGGCACAACCCCCGAGAATCGAAAAACGGGAGGGAGCGACAGCATGAGTGTTATCGCCTGGGACGATTCCATGAGTGTCGGTGTCGAGGTTCTGGACAACGACCACAAGAAGCTCATTGACCTCATTAACCGGCTGGCGGAGGCCGGCAACAGCACGGGAAGCGAGCAGACCGTGGGGGAGGTCCTGGACGAGCTGGTGGCCTACACGCGCTATCACTTCCGCCGCGAGGAGGCGTGGCAGGCGGCGGCCGGCTATCCCGATCTGGAGCGCCACAAGGAGATTCACGAGGACCTCACCGAGCAGGTGGAGGAGGTCCGCGACGACTATCGCAAGGGCTATTCGGAAAGCCTCACGCGGGATGTCCTGGTCTTCCTGCGCGACTGGCTCAAGAAGCACATCCTGGGCGAGGACAAGAAGTACGTGGCCTATGTCGCCGAGGTGAGCGAGGCCGACGTTCCGGCGGTCTGAAGGCCGGAGGCCGCGGCCGGCCCCGAACGGGCGGCCGCGGCCCGCCGTGTCACATTTCGGGGCTGACCCGGTTGAGGCTGTCCACGATCATGTCCGCCACGCTTTCCGGATCGTTGAAACGGTCCGTGTTCACCACAACGTCGAAGGTGGTGGGGTCGTTGAGGCGGGCGTGGAACATGTCCCACACGAAGCGCGAGCGGTCGTGGTTGATGCGGTCCACGTCCTCGCGCGCCTTGGCGGCGTCCAGGCCGTGCGCCTCGCCGTAGCGGCGGGCGCACGCTTCCGGCGAGCCCGTCAGGCGGATGCGCAGCGTCGCCACCCGGCCGAGCACCAGATGGCCGCCGCGGCCCACCACGATGCCCCCGATGCGGCCGAAGGACAGCAGGACGTTGATGAGGTGGCGCTTGAAGCTGCCCTGGCTCAGGTCGTAGCCGGTGAACAGGGAATAGAGCCACAGGTCGCGCGCCCGGCCCATGGCCTCGTCCAGGGCGCTGACCGCCGAGGCATCGGTGTGCATGCGCTGCGCCACCCGGTCGATGACGTCGCGGTCGTGGACCTCCAGGTTCAGCCGGCTGGCCAGGGCCTCGGCGACCACGTCGCCGTTGCTCCCGGCCTCGCGCGACAGGGTGATGACCGTGGGCCGCGCGTGCGGCGGCGGCAGCTCCACCGCCTCGCCCTCCGAGCGGATCAGGGCCTGGATGGCTTCGTGTACGCTCTCCGTCATGCTCGCCTCGTTGAACGCTGTTGCCATGCCCCGCTCGCTCGGGCGGGCCAGAATTGGCCTATAGCCTTGCGATACCCCTGTTGTCAAAGGGTGGCGGCCACATTATGTGCGGCGCACATTACCCCTGCCGGCGGCATTCGTTACGCCAGGGCGGCCGGGCCCGTGGTAGGATCGACGCAGTGACGGCCCCTCCCGCGCGAAAGGTGTTTTCGTGGCCCTCCTCTCCATGCCCACGGCCATCCTCTCCACCCTGACCGGCAGCGTGGTGCTGGCCGGGGCGCTGCTGGTCCTGCGCGCCAGGCCGGACGGGCCCGCCGGCAGCGGCTGGTGGGCCGCCGCTTTCCTGGTGGCCGCCCTGCGTCACGGGGCCAACTTCGCCGCCGCCAGTGCCGCCGTGCCGCTCCCGGTGGCCGTCTTCGCCGCGGAAAGCCTCCAGGCCGTCACCGCCCTCCTGCTGCTGGCCGGCACCATGGCCTTCATCGGCCGGCGGCCGCCGGTGGTGGTGCTCCTGGCCGCCGTGGCCGCCATCGCCGCCTGGACGGCCGTGACCACCTTCGTCCAGGACGCCTTCCTGTGGCGCACCGTGCCGCTCTATGGCTTCAGCGGGGTCGTCATGCTGGTCACGGCCCGGGCCCTGTGGCCGCGCCCCGGGGACGAGGGGCCGGGCGCGCGGCGCGCCGTGGCCGTCGTCTTCGCCCTGTGGGGGGTGCACAAACTGGACTACCCCGTCCTGCGGCCCATGGCGGACGTGGCGCCGTGGGGCTTCCTGGTGGCGCACGTCCTGGCCATGGTGCTGGCCGTGGGGCTTTTGGTGTTGGTGCAGCAGCGGGTGGTCGCCCGCGCCGAGCGCGAGGCGGTCGAACGCCGGCGCACCGAGGCCGACCTGCGCGGCATCATCGACAACATGGATGAGGTCTTCTACCGCGTTGACCACGCGGGGGTGGTGCGCAGCGTCTCCCCGGCCGTGGGCGACCTGCTGGGCCTCGCGCCGGAAGCGGTGGTGGGCCGGCCCGTGACGGATTTCTATGCGGACCCGACGGACCGCGAGCATCTCCTGGCCGCCCTGCGGCGCGCCGGCGGTCGCATCGCCGGCTACGAGCTGGCCCTGTGCCGGGCCGACGGCAGCCAGCGCTGGGTGAGCGTCAACGCGCACGACTGGCGGGACCCGGACGGCCGGCGGCTGGGCGTGGAGGGCCTGGTGCGTGACGTGACGGGGCGGCGCGCCGTGGAGCTGGAGCTGGCCCGGCGCTCCGCCACCCTGCGGCGGCGCAACCGGGACCTGGAGCAGTTCGCCCACGCCGCCGGCCATGACCTCCAGGAGCCGCTGCGCATGATCAGCACCTATCTGCAGTTCCTGGAGCGTCACCTGGGGGACGGCCTGGACGCCGCGGGGCGCGAGTACCTGGGCTTCGCGGTGGACGGGGCCAAGCGGCTGCACCGGCTCATCGACGGCCTGCTGGCCTTTACCCGCGTGGACAGCCGGGGCGATACCTTCGAGCCGGTGGCCCTGGGGGACGTGGTGGCGGCGGCGGAAGCGAATCTGCGACGGGCCCTGGCGGACAGCGGCGGAAGCATCGAGCGCGCGGGCGCGCTGCCCCGGGTCCAGGGCGATTCGGCGCAGCTTCTCTCCGTCTTCCAGAACCTCTTCAGCAACGCCATCCGCTACCGGCACCCGGAGCGGCCGCCGCACATCCGGGTCCGGGCCGTGCCCGACGGAACGCTGTGGCGCATCCATGTGGCCGACAACGGGCCGGGCATCCCCACCGCCCAGGCCGAATCCATCTTCCGCATCTTCCAGCGGCTGGACCGGCGTGACGACGGCGGCCTGGGCCTGGGGCTCGCCCTCAGCAAGCGCATCGTCGAGCGCCACGGCGGCACCATCTGGCTGGAAGCCACTTCCGAGGCCGGGAGCACCTTCTGTTTCACCCTGCCGGGGGCGGAGGCGTAGGCGGGGGCGCCGTCTTTCGAGGGTGCGCCTTCGGCGCACCACCTCAAGACGACGCGCGGCGGCCGGGGGTCCATTGAAAGCCGTCTTTCGAGGGTGCGCCTTCGGCGCACCACCTCAAGACGACGCGCGGCGGCCGGGGGCCCATTGAAAGCCGTCTTTCGAGGGTGCGCCTTCGGCGCACCACCTCAAGACGACGCGCGGCGGCCGGTGGCCCATTGAAAGCCGTCTTTCGAGGGTGCGCCTTCGGCGCACCACCTCAAGACGACGGGCGGCGGCTGGGGGCCCGGGAAGGGGCGAGGCTCAGCCGTGCTCGTCGCGCACGGCGGCCTCCGACGGTTCCGTGTCCACGTCCTGGAAAAAGGACTTCATGTGCATGTCCACGAAAAGGATGTGCCGTACCACCCAGTCGCGGATCAGGGCGCGCAGGGCGTCGCGGTCGAAGTCCGTCTCGCCGCGGCGCACCCGGTCCGCCGCGGCGTAGATGGTGCTGTTGAGGGTCCGGTGGGCCGCCTTGTGGTCGTCCGCCTCGGGATAGCCCGCCTTCTCCAGGAAGGCCTCCTCGCGCGCGAAGTGGGCGCGGGTGTGGGCGGCGAAACGCTCCAGGGCGGCGGCAATGGCGTCGCGGTCGGCCCCCGTGTCCAGAAGGTCCTCCAGCTCGTTCACCTGGAACAGGAAGCCCCGGTGGTCGGCGTCCAGGATGGGGATGTCGAGCCGGAAGGATTCCAGCCAGTGCAGCCGGCTGGCGCGCTGTGGCGGCTCCACGTCCATGTTGCGGCGGAAGAACTCGCGCAGCGGGCGGTCCGTCTTGAGGATGTGCTGCTGCACCAGATGCGTCAGGAAGGCGCGCGCCTCGGGCGTCAGGCCGTGTTCCGTCTCCTCCGCCGCGACGGCCCGCAGGTCCTGGAACAGGGCCACCAGGCGGTCGTCGTCGGCGCGGTGGGCCTCCGGGTCGTCGAAGCCGTAGCGGGCCAGCAGCTCGCCCTCGTGGCGGATGTGGGACTCCAGCGCCTCGATGAGGCGGTCGAAGGTGGCGAGAAGCGTGGCGCGGTCCGTTCCCGCCGCCGCCAGCTCGTCGAGCCGGTTGGCCTCGCGGATGAGGGCCTGGTGGTCGGCGTCCAGCGCGTCCACCCCGAACCGCAGGGCTTCCGTCCAGTCTACCAGGGGCATGGTCCTTCCCGTCCCGTGGCGGCGGCTAGCCCGGATTTCTCACGGACTCGACGGGCTGCGTTGGCCTGCGCCGTGCCGATTGCGAGAAGAAGGCTCGCAGACGATGTGGTCCATCTTCAAGAGCCTTCGACGTTGCCAGCGGCCGGCGCAGGCCAACGCCACCGGCGCACAGCCATCGACCCCGTGAGAAATCCGGGCTAGTCGACTTGCTGCTCTTCGAGGTAGGAGCGGAACTGCATGTCCGTCACCAGGACATGCTTCACCAGCCAGTCCTTGAGGGCGTCCAGCACGGCGCGCGCGCCGGCGTCGGTGGGGGCGTTGGCGAGGCGGCGCTCCAGGTCGTCGAAGATGCCGTTCATGGCCGCGTGCTCGCTGCGCTGGGTGTCCAGGTCCGGGTAGCCGGCGGCGCGCAGGATCTCCTCCTCGCGGCGGGTGTGTTCGGCGGCGTAGTAGCGGACGGCCTCGATGGTGTCGGCCCCTGCC
>CAJXLG010000113.1 GCA_913055885.1 uncultured Rhodospirillales bacterium | reverse complement strand
GAGGCGCGGCAGCAGCGCATCGAGACGGACGCCCGCGCCCTGGCCGAGGGCGCCGGGCTCACCCTGCACCCGGACCCGGGCCTGCTGGCGGAGAACGCCGGGCTGGTGGAGTGGCCCGTGGTGCTCATGGGCCGTATCGACGACACCTTCATGGACCTGCCGCCCGAGGCCCTGGTCACCTCCATGCGCGAGCACCAGAAGTTCTTCGCCTGCACCGACGCCGACGGCAATCTGGCGCCGCGTTTCATCGTGGTGGCCAACACCCAGGCGGCGGACAACGGCCGCGCCATCATCGAGGGCAACGAGCGCGTCCTGCGGGCGCGCCTGGAAGACGCCCGTTTCTTCTGGGACAACGACCGCCGCACCCCGCTGGCCGACCGGGTGCCGCGCCTGGCCGAGCGCGTCTTCCACGCCAGCCTGGGCAGCGAGCTGGACAAGGTGGAGCGCGTGCGCGCCCTGGCCGCCACGGTGGCCGCCCACGTGCCGGGCGCCGACGCCGGCGCCGTGGACCGCGCGGCGCTCCTGGCGCGCGCCGACCTGACCACCGGCATGGTGGACGAGTTTCCCGAGCTTCAGGGCGTCATGGGGCGCTATTACGCCCATAACGACGGCGAGCCGGCGGCCGTGGCGGAAGCCATCGCGGAATACTACGCCC
Organism: uncultured Rhodospirillales bacterium; assembly: GCA_913055885.1. Lineage (GTDB taxonomy): Bacteria > Pseudomonadota > Alphaproteobacteria > Rhodospirillales > CAJXLG01 > CAJXLG01. The sequence goes on along the minus strand of CAJXLG010000113.1, from coordinate 7,649 downwards.
CCCTGGGCCCGTCGGATTCGTGCCCCTCGGCCCCCGTTTCCGTGGCGGCGTCGCTGGCCGACAAGCTGGACACCATCTTCTGGTTCTTCGCCATCGGCGAAAAGCCCACGGGCTCCAAGGACCCCTTCGCCCTGCGCCGGGCGGCGCTGGGCGCCGTGCGCCTCATCGTGGAGAACAACCTGCGCCTGCCCCTGGCCGCCGCCTTCCGGCATGCCGGCGGGATGGGCGCCGCCGCCCTGCCGCAGGGCGGCGCACAGGCCGTCATCGACGAACTGCTCGCCTTCTTCGCCGACCGCCTCAAGGTGGCGCTCAGGGAGCAGGGCGTGCGCCACGACCTCATCGCCGCCGTGTTCGCGCGCAGCGGCGACGACGATCTGGTGCGCCTGCTGGCCCGGGTGAACGCCCTGAGCGCCTTCCTGGACAGTGACGACGGCGTGAATCTGTTGACGGCCTACCGGCGCGCGGCAAACATCGTGCGTATCGAAAACAGGAAGGACGGCCTCGACCAGCGCGCGGCCAGCGTGGAAACCGCCGCCCTGGTCGACCGGGAGGAACAGGATCTCTTTGATCGGCTGTGCCGGGTGGAGACGGCGTGCGCCACCGCCATCGACAACGAGGCCTTCGGCGACGCCATGGCCGAGCTGGCCCGCCTGCGGCCGGCGGTGGACGCCTTCTTCGACCACGTTACCGTGAACGCCGAGGATCCGCGCCTCCGGGCCAACCGGCTCAGCCTGCTGGCCCGGATCGGTTCCGCCATGGAGGGCATCGCCGACTTTTCCAGGATCGAGGGGTGAAGACCATGACCAAGTGGGTGTACAGCTTTGGCGGCGGCGAAGCCGAGGGCCGCGCCGACATGAAACAGCTCCTCGGCGGCAAGGGGGCGAACCTGGCGGAGATGGCCAACCTCGGCATCCCGGTGCCCGCCGGCTTCACCATCAGCACCGAGGCCTGCGCCTACTATTACAAGAACAATCAGGCCTACCCCGAGGGCGTCACCGAGCAGGTGGATCAGGCCCTGGCCCGCACCGAGGAAATCATGGGCGGGCGCTTCGGTGATGCCGATATGCCCCTTCTGGTCTCCGTGCGCTCGGGCGCTCCCGTGTCCATGCCGGGCATGATGGACACGGTGCTCAACCTCGGCCTCAACGACACCACCGTGAAGGGCCTGGTCAAGCAGACGGGCGACGAGCGCTTCGCCTACGACAGCTACCGGCGCTTCATCCAGATGTACGCCGACGTGGTTCTGGGCGTGGACAACCAGAACTTCGAGGAGATCATCGAGGCCATGAAGGAGGAAAAGGGCGTGCGGCTCGACGTTGAGCTGGACGCCGACGACCTCAAGAAGCTGGTGGAGCGATTCAAGGCCAAGGTCAAGGAGACCCGGCACGAGGCCTTCCCGGAAGACCCGCGCGACCAGCTCTGGGGCGCCATCGGCGCCGTCTTCGGCTCGTGGATGAACGACCGCGCCGAGACCTACCGCCGCCTGCACAACATCCCCGTGGAATGGGGCACCGCCGCCAACGTCCAGTCCATGGTGTTCGGCAACATGGGCGAGGAGTCCGCCACCGGCGTGGCCTTCACGCGCGATCCCTCGACGGGCGAGAACCGCTTCTACGGCGAGTATCTCATCAACGCCCAGGGCGAGGACGTGGTGGCCGGCATCCGCACGCCCCAGTACCTGGGCAAAAAGGAACGCGAGGAGGCGGGCTCCGAGCTGCCCTCGCTGGAAGAGGCCATGCCCACGCTCTATCAGGAGCTTGTGGAGATCCGCCGCAAGCTGGAAGAGCGCTACAAGGACATGCAGGACATGGAGTTCACCATCCAGCGCGGCCGCGTGTGGATGCTCCAGACCCGGGCCGGCAAGCGCACCGCCAAGGCGGCGCTCAAGATCGCCGTGGACATGGCGCGCGAGGGCCTCATCGACGAGCACACCGCCGTCAACCGCCTGGACCCGGCGCAGCTCGACCAGCTCCTGCACCCCACCCTCGATCCCGACGCCCCGCGCGACGTGCTGGGCAAGGGGCTGCCCGCGTCGCCCGGCGCCGCTTCCGGGCGCATCGTCTTCTCGGCCGGCGACGCCGAGGACTGGGTGCAGAAGGGCGAGAAGGTCATGCTGGTGCGCCAGGAGACCAGCCCCGACGACATCGGCGGCATGCACGTCGCCCAGGGCATCGTCACCACCCGCGGCGGCATGACCAGCCACGCCGCCGTGGTGGCCCGCGGCATGGGCCGGCCGTGCGTGGCCGGCGCCGGCGAACTGCGCGCCGACGTCAAGAAAAAGACCCTGACGGCCGGCGACAGGGTGCTCAAGGAGGGCGACACCCTGACCATCGACGGCACCTCGGGCGAGGTCATCGCCGGCGCGGTGCCCACGGTGCAGCCCGAGGTCTCGGGCGATTTCGCCGTGCTGATGGCGTGGGTGGACCGCGCCCGCCCCATCAAGGTGCGCGCCAACGCCGACACGCCCGAGGACCTGCGCATCGCCGACCAGTTCGGCGCCGAGGGCGTGGGCCTGTGCCGCACGGAGCACATGTTCTTCGACCCCGAGCGCATCGTCGCCATGCGGCAGATGATCCTGGCCGCCGACGAGCGCGGCCGGCGCACGGCCCTGGAAAAGCTCCTGCCCTATCAGCGCGACGACTTCGAAGAGCTCCTGCGCATCATGGGGCCGCGGCCGCTGACCGTGCGCCAGCTGGACCCGCCGCTCCACGAGTTCCTGCCCAACAGCGACGCGGAGATGAAGAAGGTGGCCGAGGCCGCCGGCGTGGACCAGGGCACCGTGCAGCAGCGCGCCAACCAGTTGCGCGAGGCCAACCCCATGCTGGGCCATCGCGGCTGCCGGCTGGGCATCACCTATCCGGAGATCTACGAGATGCAGGCCCGGGCCATCTTCGAGGCCGCCTGCAACGTGGTGAAAAAGGACGGCACGGCCGTGCGGCCGGAGGTGATGATCCCCCTCGTCGCCACGCACCAGGAGGTGGCCATCCTGCGCGACAAGGTGGACGCCGTGGCGCGCCAGGTCTTCGAGGAGACGGGCACCAGCGTCACCTACCACGTGGGCACCATGATCGAGCTGCCGCGCGCCGCGCTGCGCGGCGGCGAGATCGCCCAGGCGGCCGAGTTCTTCAGCTTCGGTACCAACGACCTGACGCAGACGGGGCTGGGCATGTCCCGCGACGACTCCGGGCCCTTCCTGGGCGCCTACCAGCAGCAGGGCATCTTCGCCCACGACCCCTTCATGAGCCTGGACCAGGACGGCGTGGGCGAGCTGGTGCAGATCGCCTCGTGGCGCGGCCGCGAGGCGCGGCCCGGGCTGGAGCTGGGCATCTGCGGCGAGCACGGCGGTGATCCGGCGTCCATCGCCTTCTGCTACCGCAGCGGCCTGGACTACGTCTCCTGCTCGCCCTATCGCGTGCCCATCGCCCGCCTGGCGGCGGCCCAGGCGGCCCTGGCGGGCGAGGGGTGAGTTCCGGGCTCGAGGGCGTCCGGGCGGGCGGCAAGGCCGCCCTGGCCCGCGCCCTCGCCACCCTGGAGCAGACTCCCGACGGCGCCGACAGCCTCGCCCTGCTGGCGGAGGCGCAGGCCGACCCGCGGGGTGTGGTCGTGGGGCTCACGGGGCCCCCGGGGGTGGGCAAGTCCACCCTGTCCGGCGCCCTCGTGCGCGCCTGGCGCGAGGCCGGGCGCAGCGTGGGCGTCATCGCCGTGGACCCGTCGTCGCGGCGCACGGGCGGCGCCCTGCTGGGCGACCGCGTGCGCCTGGCCACCGACCCCGAGGACCCGGGCGTCTTCGTCCGCTCCATGGCGGCGCGCGACCGCCTGGGCGGCCTGGCCGACCTGACGGTGGCGGGCATGGTCCTCATGCGCGCCGTGTTCGACATGGTGCTCATCGAGACGGTGGGCGTGGGCCAGTCGGAAACGGATGTCGCCAACGTCGCCGACACGGTGGTGCTGGGCGTCCAGCCCGGGGCGGGCGACACCCTTCAGTTCATGAAGGCGGGCATCGCCGAGGTGCCCGACGTGGTGGCCGTCACCAAGGGCGACATGGGCGCCGCCGCCGAACAGGCCCGCGGTGACGCCGCCCACGCCCTTTCCGTGGCGGCGGCCGAACACGGCCCCGCCGACTGGACGCCGCCGGTGCTGCTGGTGGCGGCGCGCACCGGAACGGGCGTGACGGCCCTCACGGACACCCTGGACGCGCACGCCCATCATCTGCGACACAACGGCACTCTGGCGGCGCACCGCCACACGCAGGCAGAGCACTGGTTGCGCGAGGCGGTGCGCGACCGCTTCGGGCGCTACGGTCTGGCGCGGGCCGGCGACCTTTGCCTGGACCCCGGCGAATGTCCCTTCCGGCGGCTCCAGGCGGTGGTGGCGCGCCTGGCGGATACGGCGACCGCGTTCTGATTCCTCTGGAGGGGATGTGCGCGCGCGGCGTTTGTGTTAAGTTCGGGTGCCATCGGGCGGGCAGATTGAACGGGGCAAGTCGAGCGGGGGGAACCGTGGACGCAGCGAACGACATCCAGACGTCGGACATGTACCGGCCGGTGGAGGTGGCGCACCGGGTGTGGTGGGTGGGCCACCACCAGGAAAACGACGTTTTCCAGTGCCACGTCTATCTGATCGAGCACGGGGATCAGTCCGTCCTCATTGATCCGGGCTCGGAACTCACCTTCGAGACCACGCGGCAGAAGATCGAGGAGGTAACCCCGTTCGACAACATCCGCTGGTTCCTGTGCCACCACCAGGACCCGGACATCACCGCCGCCCTGCCCCACATCGACCGCCTCGTGACCCGCGACGACGCCGCCGTCATCAGCCACTGGCGCGCCGCGGCGCTTCTCAAGCACTATGGCCTCAACCTGCCTTTCTGGCTGGTGGAAAAGCACAACTGGCACCTGGACCTGGGCGGCCGGGTGCTGGACTTCTATTTCACGCCCTACGCCCACTTCCCCGGCGCCTTCGTCACCCACGACCGGGACACGGGCGTGCTCTTCTCCAGCGACATCTTCGGCGGCTTCACGGAAGGCTTCCAGCTCTACGCCCAGGACGAGAGCTATTTCGAGGCCCTGCGCCCCTTCCATGAACACTACATGCCCAGCCGGGAAATCCTCACCCACGTCATGACCAAGATGGAGCAGCTGCCCATCACCATGATCTGCCCGCAGCACGGCTCCATCATTCCCGGCCACCTGGTCCAGTTCATGATCGACCAGCTCAAGACGCTGGACTGCGGTCTTTACCTTCTCGCCGAGGACAACACGGACATCCAGAAGCTGTCGCGCCTCAACCGCATGCTGCGCGATATCACCCAGACCATGGTGGTCTACCGCGACTTCCGCGACATCGCCGGCGCGCTTCTCGACATCGCGCGCCGCGTCCTGCCCGTGGAGGCCCTGGAGTTCTACAGCGCCACGGAGGAGGACCGCGTCATCCACTTCGCCCCGGAGACGCGCTATCGCGGCGTCATGGTGGAGACCCCGCCGGGGCAGGTGGGCCGCCTCATGGAAGTGGACGTGAAGACCTGGCACGAGGAGACGGACCAGCCCTTCACCAAGGAGGTGTGCCCCGTTCCCGAGGGCGATGACGGCCCCGGCGGCGAGGAGCGCATCTGCCTTCTGGTGCCGCTCTTCACGCCGGACGAGGGGAAGGCGCAGGCCGTTGCCATCCTGCGCCTGGAGAACGACGTGGAGGCGGGCGACGACGTCTCCGAGGTCATCGACCAGATGAGCGTGCCCCTCCAGGTGGCCGTGGAGCGCGAGAGCATCTATCGCACCCTGGACCTGGAACGCCAGCAGTTCTACGAGCGCTCCATCCGCGACCCCCTCACGGGCCTCTTTACCCGCCTGTACATGCAGGATTCGGTGCAGCGGCTCTTCGGCATCCACGACCGCGACCCCAACGCCGCCGTGGGGGTGGCGCTGTTCGACATCGACTACTTCAAGAGCATCAACGACACCTACGGCCACAACGAGGGCGACGAGGTGCTCAAGCGGGTCGCCCGGGTGCTCATGGATTCGGCCCGCTCCGGCGACCTGGCGGTGCGCCTGGGCGGCGAGGAGTTCGCCGTGTTCGTGGTGGGGCAGTCGGCGCTGCGCATCGACGAGGCGGCGGACCGCATCCGCCGACAGGTGGCGGCCATCGGTTTCGAGGGAGCCCTGGCCGGGCGCGGCATCACCGTCTCGGCGGGCGCCGCCGTGCGCGCCCCGGGCGAGGGTTTGTCCGACTTCATCCAGCGCGCCGACGAGGCCCTGTACGAGGCCAAGAGCAACGGCCGCAATCAGGTGTGCCGGGCCGAGCCGGCGGAGGACCACCCCGCCGGGGACGCCGAGGGCGCCGAATAAGATTCCGATTCGCCGCAACGCCACGCCCGGTTCCCCCGGACGGCCGTGTGTCGCCTCCTCCGCGCCTCACTCCGGATCCAGCACGGCGTCCCAGTACAGAAAATCCCGCCACGAATCGTGCAGGTAGTTGGGCGGAAAGGCACGCCCGGCCTCCTGGAGCTGATGGGCGGTGGGTTTGCGCGGGCGGGTGCGCGGGTGGATGCCGCTGCGCTCCGGCATCTTGTTGCCCTTGCGGAGATTGCAGGGGGCGCAGGCGGTGACGACGTTTTCCCAGGTGGTCTGGCCGCCGCGGGAGCGCGGCACGACGTGGTCGAACGTGAGATCGGTGCTGGGAAAGCGTTTGCCGCAGTACTGGCAGGTAAAGTGATCGCGGAGAAAGACGTTGAAGCGGGTGAAGGCGGGCTGCCGGGCCCTGGGAATGAATTCCTTGAGGGAAATGACGCTGGGGAGGCGTATTTCGTGGCGTGGCGAGTGGACGGTGCGTTCGTATTCGGAGATGACGTTCACGCGATCGAGAAAAACCGCCTTGATGGCCTCGTGCCAAGGCCACAGGGATAAGGGATAGTAGCTCAATGGTCGGAAATCCGCATTGAGCACCAGCGCTGGATGGCTTCCGGCGGACAAGGTCACGGCGCGCTCCCTTCCTCACCGGCCCGGCACGGCGCCTTCCCACCTCCGGACAGTGTCTTTGTATCATGTCGCGCGGTTTTTTTTAACCCGGATTCTGCACGAACCCGGCCGCCAGGCCGCCGGTACGATCGCGCCGGTTCCATGCCCGCCTTGCACGCGCCCGACCGCTCGTGTACGACCCCGGAGAGATCGTCGTTCCAGCCTGTTTCGGCGGCAAGCGGGGCGCTTCGCGGGATGGTCTTGCCGGGGAAAAGTTCATGGCTGCTGCCTTGTCCGGCCGGCGCGGCCGGGGCGTTGCGTTTCTGCTGACCGTTCTCCTGGGCCTGCTGGCCGCGGGCCGGGCGGTCCAGGCGGCCCCGCCCCCCACCCTCACCCTGACGGGTCCCGAGGCCACGCTCAGCCTGGTGGGGCGGGCCGGCGTCCTGGCCGACCCCGACGCCGGGCTGACCTATGCCCAGGCGCGCCGGCGGGCCGACGCCTTCCGCCCCCTGACCGTGGCGACAGCCAACCCGGGCATCAAGGCCGGCGCCTACTGGCTGCGTTTCCGGGTGGACAATCAGTCCTCGCTGCGAAACGAGTGGCTGTTGCAGATTGACAATTACTTCCTGGATCTGGTGGAGCTGTATATCCCGGCCGGCCAGGTACTCCCCCGGGACGGCGAGGCCGCCGCGCCTCCCC
>CAJXLG010000112.1 GCA_913055885.1 uncultured Rhodospirillales bacterium | reverse complement strand
CCAATGACGACACCGGCGTCGAGGGCGTTCTGGGCCTCAATGCCTATCCCCGGGCCGGCATCACGGTGGGCGCGGAAGTCACCCGCGAGTTCTTCCGCGAGGACACGAGCACCACCAGCGTGAGCGCCAACGTCCGCTGGCAGTTCTGACGCCCACGGGCTGCAAAACGGGGCGGGGCGTCACGGCGGGCCGATGCGCATGCCGCCGGCGAGGCGCGCCGCCTCGTGCAGGTCCTCCCGGGTGTTGACGTTGAAGAAGGGGTCCACGGGCCGCGAATCCCACGACACCTGGACCACCCGGTGGTCCGCCAGGAAGCCCTCCACGCGGCGCAGGCCGTTGGCCATGGCGCTCTGAAGCTCGCTCGCCAGTCCGAGCCACCAGACGGCGATGATGGGGTGGGCGCGGCCTTCCGAGCGCGCCATGGCGCACTCGGCGTCCTGGGCTACGGCGGCAGCATGCAGCCGCTGCACCAGGTCCGTGGGCAGGAAGGGCGTGTCCACGGGCACGCTCGCCAGCCATTCCGCCTCGGGCAGCATGCCCCGCGCCCACAGCATGCCCGTGAGCAGGCCGGCCAGCGGCCCGTCCCCGGGCACCATGTCCTCCTGGACCGAAACCCCCAGGCCGGCGAAGCGCGCCGGGTCCCCGTTGGCGTTCAGGAGCAGGGCGTCCACCTGCGGCCGGAAGCGCGCCACCACGTGGCCGGCAAGCGGCCTGCCGGCCACGGGCACCAGCGGCTTGTCGGCGCCCTGCAGGCGCCGCGCCATGCCACCCGCGATGATGACACCCGCGACCATGGCAGTCCTCCTCGAATAAAGACCCGCCCCCTCCCCTGAGCCTCGGCGTCGTGTTGAAGTGGCACACCCGCAAGGGCGTACCCTCGAAACACCGGCCCTCCTTTCAGGCGCCGCCCTGTGCCCGGGACCAGCCGTGGGGATCATAGAGGAAGCCGCGCACGGCTTCCAGGGTGTCGGGCGACAGGGCCTCCTGGTTCTCCGCCTCGGCCAGCACATCGTGCCACGTCGCCAGGGCGTGCAGCTTGACGCCCTTTTCCGACAGGGCCCGGGTGCTCTCCGGGAAGATGCCGTAGTGGAAGACGACAAAGGCGTGTTCCACGGTGGCCCCGGCCTCGCGCAGGCCGTCGATGAAGCTCACCTTGCTGCCGGCGTCGGTGGCCAGGTCCTCCACCAGCAGGGTGCGGTTTCCTTCCACCTCGCGGCCCTCGATGCGGGCGTTTCGGCCGAAGCCCTTGGCCTGCTTGCGGATGTAGCTCATGGGCAGCCCCAGGCGGTCGGCAAGCAGCGCGGCAAAGGGAATGCCCGCCGTCTCGCCGCCGGCCACGGCGTCGAACACTTCGTAGCCGGCGCCCTGCTGCAGCGTGGTCACGGCAAAGTCCGTGAGAGCGCGGCGCACGCGCGGGAAGCCCAGGAGCCGGCGGCAGTCGATGTAGACGGGGCTGACGCGCCCGGACGTCAGGGTGAAGGGGGGATCGGCCCGGAAGTGCACGGCCCCCACCTCCAGCAGCATGCGCGCGGTCTCGCGGGCGATGACGGGGTCTTCCTGCATGACGGTGCTGTCCCTCCCTGTGATCGGACGGCGAGGATGCGCCGCCCGCGGACGCGGGTCAAGACGGCCACCGGGGCACGCCCGGAACGTCGCACAGAACGGCCACAATGTCGCAACGACACGGGACACGACGGCCGACATGGGGCATGCTTCGGCTTCCGTGCACCCCGGGGAGGAGACACCATGAAGGACGACATCGCCATCGCCCGCGCCGCCACGCCGCGCCCCATCCGCGAGATCGCCGAGGCCCTGGGAATCGCCGAGGCCGACCTGGCCCCCCACGGCCATTACAAGGCGAAAGTGGGGCCTGGATTCACGGACCGCATGGACGGCAACCGGGACGGCCACCTCGTCCTGGTGACGGCCATGACCCCGACGCCCGCCGGCGAGGGCAAGACCACCACCACCGTGGGCCTGGGCGACGCCCTGAACCGCCTGGACCGGCGGGCCGCCATCTGCCTGCGCGAGCCGTCGCTGGGGCCGTGTTTCGGCATGAAGGGCGGCGCCGCGGGCGGCGGGCGCAGCCAGGTCATCCCCATGGAGGACATCAACCTCCACTTCACCGGCGATTCCCACGCCATCACCTCGGCCAACAACCTGCTGTCGGCCCTTCTGGACAACCACATCTACTGGGACAACGCCCAGGGCGTGGATCCCCGCCGGCCCGCCTGGCGCCGCGTCCTGGACCTCAACGACCGGGCGCTCAGGAGCATCATCACGGCCCTGGGCGGCGTCGCCAACGGCTTCCCGCGCGAGGGCGGCATGGACATCACCGCCGCCTCCGAGGTCATGGCGGTGCTGTGCCTCGCCCACGACATCCACGACCTGCAGCGCCGCCTGGGCAACATCATCACGGCCCGCCGGCGCGACCGTTCCCCCGTGCTGGCGCGCGAGCTGCAGGCCGACGGCGCCATGGCCGCGCTGTTGAAGGACGCCCTCCAGCCCAACCTGGTGCAGACCCTGGAACACACCCCGGCCTTCGTCCACGGCGGCCCCTTCGCCAACATCGCCCACGGCTGCAACAGCCTCATGGCGACGCGCACGGCCCTCAAGACGGCCGATTACGTGGTGACGGAGGCGGGCTTCGGCGCCGACCTGGGGGCCGAGAAGTTCTTCAACATCAAGTGCCGCAAGGGCGGCCTGAAGCCGTCGGCGGCCGTGGTGGTGGCCACCGTGCGCGGCCTGAAATACCAGGGCGGCGCGGCCCGCGATCAGCTCGACGCGGCCAACCCGTGGGCCGTCCGGCGCGGCTGCCCCAACCTGACGCGCCACCTGCGCAACGTGAAGGCCTTCGGCGTGCCGGCCGTGGTGGCCGTGAACCGCTTCGCCGACGACACCGACGCCGAGCTGGACGTGGTGCTCCAGGCCGCCCGGGAGGCGGGCGCCGAGGCCGTGGTGTGCACCCATTTCGACGACGGCGGCGCCGGTGCCGAGGCCCTGGCCGACGCCGTGGCGGGCCTCGTGGAACACGGCCGGCCCCAGTTCGCCCCGCTGTACAGCAGCGACGAGACCCTGTGGGACAAGGCGCGCACCGTGGCCACCCACATCTACGAGGCGGAGGACATCATGGCCGACAAGGCCGTGCGCGACGCCTTCGCCTGGTACCAGGAGGCGGGCTACGGGGAATTCCCGGTGTGCATGGCCAAGACGCCCTACAGCTTCTCCACGGACCCCAACCTGCGCGGCGCGCCGTCGCACCACCACGTGGCCATCCGCGAGCTGCGGCTGTCGGCGGGGGCGGAGTTCCTGGTGGCCCTGTGCGGCGACATCATGACCATGCCGGGGCTTCCCAGGGAACCCGCCGCCGCCAGCGTGCGCATCGACGAGAACGGGGAGATCGAAGGGTTGTTCTGACCGGGCAGCCCCCCTGAATACCGCGTACCGAGCCCGGAAAGATCCCGGATCACCGACCGGCAAGGGCCGGTCGGTGTCCGGGATGACCCTGGCGGGTCAGAAGTACGTGATCTCCCGGAGCGCCGGATCGGGCTGTTCCAGGATGGGCGGCAGGAGGGCCGCCAGGCGGTCGATCCACTGCCCCACCCCGGCGGCGTCGGCCAGGAGGTCCTGGCGGATTTCCAGGGCGGCGTGGGGGATGCCCGTGGTCTCGCCGTGCATCTGGATGGTGTAGCCGTGGTCCGTGCCCGAATAGGGTTCGTTCTTGCCCACCACCAGGTCCGTCTCGCGGGCAAAGGCGGCGCGCAGGCGGTCGGCGATGCGGGTGTCGCGGTGCCACAGCACGCCCACGTGCCACGGCCGCTCCCGGCCGTTCATGGTGGGGGTGAAGGAGTGCACCGTGATGAGGATGGGCACCACCCCGGCCCGCCGCCGCCGGCCCAGGGTATTGCCCAGGGCCTGGTGGTAGGGCCAGAAGAAGGTGTTGGTACGCGCCTCGCAGTCGGGCTCGGACAGGCCCCGGTTGGCGGGGATGGGAATGCCGTCGCTCTCCGCCGGGATGGCCGTGGGCAGGCCCGGCTCGCGGTTGCAGTCCACGATGAGCCGCGAATACTGCGCCACCACCGCCGTGGCGCCCAGACGCTCGGCCACGCCGCAGGCCACCGCCGCGGCGCCGATGTCGTAGCCGATGTGGTCCCACAGGTGGGCGCGGTCGATGCCCAGGGTGCCGAGCCCTTCCGGAACGGCGTTGCCGCCGTGGTCGCAGCCGAGCACCAGGGGCAGGCGGGAATCCGCCCCGAGGATGCGGACGGTGGGCGGGTCGTCGGGGCCGAAGAAGCCGGTAGTCGAGTCGCCTTCCATCATGGGCGCACTATAGCGTGCGATGGCCCGTCACAACAGGGGCGGTTGCGTGAACCACCGTGAACACGGCATCATTTCGTGAACGCGGGATGGAAAAGACCGTCCCCGGATCAGCATCAGAGGGGATAAGCGCAGGGAGGGGGGCATGCCGCTCATCAGTTGGCGGGACAAGCTGAGCGTGGGAATCGACGAGATCGACGAGGACCACAAAATCCTCATCGATCATCTCAACAATGTCTATGACGCCGTCCAGAAAGGCCAGACCCGCAAGCAGGTGGCCGAGACCCTGGAAGGCCTCATCGAATACACGCGCGACCACTTCGCCCGCGAGGAAGCCGTGATGCGGGCGGTGGAATATCCCGATTACAAGAAGCACAAGAAGGCCCACGAGGAGCTGACCAAACAGGTCAAGCAGGTGGCCCAGGACTTCGTCACCAAGGATGACTACGAAATCGGCCAGGAGGTTTTCGACTTCCTGCAACGCTGGCTGACGGACCACATCATCACCATGGACCGGCCCATCGCCAAGTACACCAAGGAGCGCAAGGTCTGGAACGTGTAGGCTTTTTACGCCGCCTCCTGGAAAGAGCCTTGGCGGCGGCCGATCCCGCCCGCGTCGTGCCGCCCGCCCTGCCCGATCCGCCGCGCGGACGCACCGTGGTGGTGGGCGCCGGCAAGGCGGCGGCCGCCATGGCACGCGCCGTGGAAGCCTGCTGGACCGGGCCCCTCACCGGGCTTGTCGTGGTGCCGCACGGCCACGCCGTCGCCACGGCGCACATCGCCGTGGTGGAGGGCGGCCATCCCGTGCCCGACGCGGCCGGCGCCGACGCGGCCCATCGCATCGTCGATCTGGTGACCGGGCTGGGCCCGGACGACCTGGTGCTGAACCTGCTCTCCGGCGGCGGCTCGGCGCTTCTGGCCGCGCCCGCAGGGGATGTGACCCTGGACGCCAAGCAGGCCCTCACGCGTGACCTCCTGCGAAGCGGCGCCCCCATCGCCGCCGTCAACACCGTGCGCAGGCATCTGTCGGCGGTGAAGGGCGGCCGGCTGGCGGCGGCGGCGCATCCGGCCCGCGTGCTTACCCTCGCCATCTCCGACGTGCCGGGCGACGACCCCGCCGTCATCGCCTCCGGGCCGACGGTGGCGGACCCCACCACCCTGGCCGACGCCCGCGCCGTCCTCCAGCACCACGGCGTGACACCGCCCGACGCCGTGGCGCGGCACCTCGCCGACCCGGCGGCGGAGACCCCGGCGCCCGGCGATCCGCGCCTGGACCGGGCGGAAACCCGCGTCGTCGCCACCGCCATGGACGCCCTCGCCGCCGCCGCCGGCGCGGCGCGGGAGGCGGGCATCACGCCGGTGATCCTGGGCGATGCCATCGAGGGCGAGGCGCGCGACGTGGGCCGGGCCCTGGCCGGCATGGCGCTCTCCTGCCACCGGCACGGCGTGCCGGCCGAACCGCCGTGCGTCCTGCTGTCGGGCGGCGAGACCACCGTGACGGTGCGCGGCGACGGGCGGGGCGGCCGCAACGTGGAGGGGCTTCTGGGCACGGCCCTGGGGCTCGACGGCGCGCCCGGCATCGACGCCCTCATGGCGGACACCGACGGCATCGACGGCACGGAAACCGACGCCGGCGCGGTCATCGAGCCCGACACCCTGGCGCGGGCCCGGGCCGCCGGCCGCGATCCCGCCGCCGACCTGGCGAACAACGACGCCCACGGCCTTTTCGCCGCCGCCGGCGCCCTCGTGACCACGGGGCCGACGCTCACCAACGTCAACGATTTCCGGGCCGTGCTGGTGGGCGGGGCCGATCAGACCCGTTGAAACTGGCGGCTCGGGGGAACGGCCATCCCCTTCAGGGCGCGAAGCTCGTCGTACAGGGCATCCATTCGCGGGTCCACGGAATAGGTCTCCTCCGCGGCGGGCGCCCCGATATTCAGGTCGTCACGGGCACGCAACAGGGTGTCGCGATCCAGGCCGGTGGTCCCGGCCAGGGCGTCCGCCCAGGCCGTTTCCCCGGGGTCCACCAGTTCCTCGAAGCTGACGGTACAGCCGCCGAAGGTATGGATCGCGACGAGGCTGTTGCGAAACGTGATTTCGTACTGCTGGGCCACCCTGGGCCAGGTCATCCGCTGAAGCAGCATCTTCGAACGGGTGAGCGGCCCGAAACGCCGGTAATTGGCGATAACGTACGGCGCGTAGCCCAGCTTGTAGGCGTACGGGGCCAGATAAGCCGACGCCTTGGTGTAACGCACGTGACGCAGGAAACGGCGCGCCCGCCGCTTGGCGATGCTGCGGGCGGTGCGCGCCATCAGATGCCCGAAAAGCCGCTCCTCCTGGTAGAAGGTCATGCGCTCCGCCCGGTCAACGGCAAGGGACAGGGCACGCAACCCGTTCACCTCGTTGGCGCCGCTGGCCGGGTCCCACTGCTCCCGGATCGAGAGGCCAAAATCTGCGCCCGCGCGGCCGAGGATACTCGTGAGAAGGGAGCTGCCCGAGCGCCCGTCGGAGACGATGAAATAGCGCGGTTCCCGATCCGTCATGGCTTTACGTCGCTCATCCCCGCCGCCAGGTGGTGCCCTCGGGGGTATCCTGCAGGGTGACGCCGCGCGCCGCCAGGTCGTCGCGGATGGCGTCGGCCGTGGCGAAGTCCTTGTTCCGGCGGGCCTCGCGGCGCTGTTCGATGAGGCGCTCGATCTCCTCTTCCGACGGACCGCCCCCGGCCGCCGGCGTCCAGCGGAACCAGGCCGCCGGATCCTGTTCCAGCAGGCCGAGGAGGTGGCCGCCGGCCAGGAGCTGCCCCTTGAGGCGGGCACGCTCGGCGGCGTCCGTGGCCTTGTTGAGGGCCGAGGCCGTCTCGTGCAGGCCGGCGATGGCCTGGGGCGTGTTGAGGTCGTCCAGGAGCGCCGCGCGCACGGCAATGGGCGGCCCGGCGTCCGCGTCGGCGGTGACGTCGGCAGCGCGGTCAAGGGCCGTGTACAGCCGGTCCAGGGCGGCGCGCGCCTGGTTCAGGCCCTCTTCCGTCCAGTCCAGCGGCCCGTGATAGTGGGCCGAGAGCATGGCGAAACGCACCGCCTCGCCCGGGGCGTGTTCCAGAAGCTCGTGCACCGTCAGGATGTTGCCCACGGACTTGGCCATCTTGTCGCCGTGGACCATGAGATAGCCGTTGTGCATCCAGTAGCGGGCGAAGTCGCCGTCGGTGCCGCAGCGGCTCTGGGCGCGCTCGTTCTCGTGGTGGGGGAAGATCAGGTCCTGGCCGCCGCCGTGGATGTCGATGGTCTCGCCCAGATGGCTCTCGGCCATGACCGAGCACTCCAGGTGCCAGCCCGGCCGTCCGTAGCCCCAGGGGCTGTCCCAGCCGGGCAGCTCGTCGGTGGATGGCTTCCACAGGACGAAGTCGGCCGGGTCGCGCTTGTACGGCGCGACCTCGACGCGGGCGCCGGCGATCATGTCCTCGCGCTGGC
The DNA here is from genome assembly GCA_913055885.1 of uncultured Rhodospirillales bacterium. Classification (GTDB taxonomy): domain Bacteria; phylum Pseudomonadota; class Alphaproteobacteria; order Rhodospirillales; family CAJXLG01; genus CAJXLG01. The sequence goes on along the minus strand of CAJXLG010000112.1, from coordinate 545 downwards.
GCCCGGACAGTCGGCCGTAGTCGTCCATCGACGTTACGTTGAACAGCACGTGGCCCTCGGCCTCGTAGGCATGGCCCGATTCGATCAGCGACTCGATCATGCGGATCATCGGCTCGATGTGATCGGTCGCGCGCGGCTCCACCGTCGGCGGCAGGGTGCCCAGTGCGGCGACATCTTCATGGAATGCCTCGGTGAAGCGCGCGGTGAGGGCGCCGATGGGTTCGCCGTTGTCGGCCGCGGCTGCGTTGATCTTGTCGTCGACGTCGGTGATGTTGCGCGCGTAGGTAACGTGATCGGGCCCGTAGAGGTGGCGCAGCAGGCGGAACAGGGTGTCGAATACGACGACGGGCCGCGCGTTGCCGATGTGCGCGCGGTCGTAGACGGTCGGCCCGCAGACGTAGAGCCGGACGTTGGCGGGATCGATCGGCTGGAAGACCTGCTTCTCGCGGGCCAGGGTGTTGGTGATCCGGATCTGGGTCACGGCGCGGTACGGGCTCGCTCGGCTTTGACACGGTGGACTTCGGACGGCTCGCGATGTAGCAGCT
>CAJXLG010000111.1 GCA_913055885.1 uncultured Rhodospirillales bacterium | reverse complement strand
CCTTGTCCACGCCCAGGGCGGACGCCCGGCGCAGCTCCATGTTCTCGCCGATGGAGGCGATGAGCTGGGTAAGTTCCTCGTCCAGCGGGCGGTCGGTTTCGGGATACTGGGCCTGCTTCATGGCCTCCAGGTCGCCGTCGTGGTCGAGGGCCATGCGGGCAACGGTGCCGACGAACCCCTGGAAGGTCTCGTTGCGGGCGACGAAGTCCGTCTCCGCGTTCACCTCGACCATGGCGCCGCGGTTGCTTTCCGTGGTCACGCCGATGAGGCCCTCGGCGGCGGCACGGCCGGCCTTTTTGGCGGCCTGGGCCAGGCCCTTGCGGCGCAGCCAGTCCTTGGCCTGCTCCAGGTCACCGTCCGTGTCGCCCAGCGCCTTCTTGCAGTCCATCATCCCGGCGCCGGTCTCCTCGCGCAGTTGCTTGACGAGAGACGCGCTGATTTCCGCCATGATGCTTTCCCCGTTGTTGTGCGTGTTGCCTTGTGTTTCCGGAGCCGGGCGTTACTCGGCCGAGGCGGCCTCGCCGGCGGGCTCACCCTCCTTGGGCTCGGGCAGGGCCTCGCCCGGCACCTCTTCCTGTTCGCCCAGGTCGGTGCCGGAGGCGCTCATCTCCGCCTGGATGCCGTCCAGGACGGCGCCCGCCATGAGGTCGCAATAGGTGTCGATGGCGCGCAGGGCGTCGTCGTTGCCCGGAACGGGATAGGTCACGCCCTTGGGGCTGGCGTTGCTGTCCACCACGGCGACCACGGGGATGTTGAGCTTCGTGGCCTCCTTGACGGCGTTGGATTCCTTGACCGTGTCGATGATGAACAGGACGTCCGGCAGGCCGCCCATGTCCTTGATGCCGCCCAGCGCGCGCTCCAGCTTGTCGCGTTCGCGCGTCAGGTTGAGCACCTCCTTCTTGGTCAGGCCGGCCGTGGCGTTCTCCAGCCGGTCCTCCAGGTTGCGCAGGCGCTTGATGGAGTGGGAGACGGTCTTCCAGTTGGTGAGCATGCCGCCCAGCCAGCGGTGGTTCACGTAGAACTGGCCGCAGCGCTTGGCCGCCTCCGCCACCTTGTCCTGGGCCTGGCGCTTGGTGCCCACGAAGAGCACGCGCCCGCCGCCGGCGGTGACGTCGCGCACCGACTCCATGGCGCGGTAGAGGAGCGGCACCGTCTGCTGCAGGTCGATGATGTGAATGCCGTTGCGCACGCCGTAGAGATAGGGCTCCATCTTGGGGTTCCAGCGGCGCGTATGGTGGCCGAAGTGAACACCCGCCTCGAGGAGCTGGCGCATGGTAAAGGTGGGAAGGCTCATCGTTCGGTATCCTTCTCGTCCGGTTGAACCGCCGCGGGGCTGTGGCCCGGACCGTCCCGCGGTCCGGACACCGGAACATCCGGCGGCACATGCCGCCGGCGCCCGCGTGTGGATTTGCAGGATGGGATTTACCCCTTACAGGCCGCTTTGACAAGGGCGCTGGTGCGGTTCAAAGCTCCCGCACCTCCCCCACCCCCGGCACCTGGCGCAGCGCCCCCAGGGTCTCGGGCGAGACGGCGATGCCCTGGTCGAGCACCATCTCCACCTCGCGCTCGGGCGTGCGCGGCACCAGCACCACCCGGCCGCGGCCGCGTTTCTGATTGCGGAGCACGTCGGCCAGCCCGGGGATGGGCCCCTCGTCCTCGAGGACGATCATGACGCCCTCGGCCGCCTCGGCGGCCACCTTGTCCAGCGCCTCCACCCGGTTGGCGGAGAGCCGGAGCTGTTCGTCCTCCTGCTGGCGGATGTCCACGGTCACCAGGAAGGCACCCACGCCGTCGTCGATGAGCGCCCGCACCGTCTCCAGCATCTCCGAGAAGACCCCCACTTCGAAGGAGCCGCCGGTGTCCGTGAGCTGCAGGAAGGCCATGCGGTTGCCCGTCTTGGCGGAGGTGCGCTCGCGCTTGCTTTCCAGGATGCCGGCCATGCGCACCCGCGTGGGCCCGCCCGCCTGGAAGTGGCCCTGAAGCTCGTCGGAACGCAGCACGCCCAGGCGCTCCAGGGTGCGGCTGTAGGCGTCCATGGGGTGCGCCGAGAGATAAAAGCCGATGGCGGCGGCCTCCTCGTTCAGGCGCTCCGTCTGCGGCCAGTCGGGCACCTCGGGAAGGGTGAGCGCGGGGGCCGCGCCCGACTCGCCGCCGAAGAGACTCACCTGGTTGCTGTCGCGCTCCTGGGCGGCCGTCTGGGCGTGGCGCAGCAGGGCCTCGATGCCCTCGAACACCCGCCGCCGGTTGCCGTCCAGGCTGTCCAGGGCGCCGGCCCGCACCAGGTTTTCGAGCTGGCGCCGGTTCAGGGTACGCACGTCCATGCGGCGGGCGAAATCGGCCAGGTCGGCGAAGGGGCCGTTGGTCTCGCGCTCTTCCACCAGGGCGCGCACGGCCCCCTCCCCCACGTTCTTCAGGGCGGCCAGGGCATAGCGCACGCCCTGCCGGCCGTCGGGCAGGGTCTCCACGGAGAACCTGGTGACGGAGCGGTTCACGTCGGGCGGCAGGAGCGGAATGCCCAGACGGTCCAGCTCCTTGCGGAAGACGGCGAGCTTTTCCGTGCTCTGAAGATCGTAGGTCATGGAGGCCGCCATGAATGCCACCGGATGGTTCGCCTTCATGTAGGCGGTCTGATAGGCGATGTAGGCGTAGGATGCGGCGTGCGACTTGTTGAAGCCGTAGTTGGCGAACTTGGCCACCTGGTCGAAGATGTGCTCGGCGGTGGCGCGTTCCACGCCACGTTCCACGGCCCCCTCGATGAAGATGCCGCGCTGCTTGTCCATCTCCTCCTTGATCTTCTTGCCCATGGCCCGGCGCAGGAGGTCGGCGGCGCCCAGGGAATACCCCGCCAGCACCTGGGCGATCTGCATCACCTGCTCCTGGTAGATCATGATGCCGAAGGTCTCGGCGAGGATGGGTTCAAGCTGCGGGTGCAGGTAGTCGGGTTCCTCCTGGCCGTGCTTGCAGGCGATGTAGCGCGGGATGTTCTCCATGGGCCCCGGGCGGTAGAGGGCCACCACGGCGATGACGTCCTCGAACTTGTCGGGGATGAGCCGGCGCAGCACATCCTGCATGCCGCCGCTTTCAAGCTGGAAGACCCCCACCGTCTCGCCCGCCGCCAGCATGCGGAAGGTGGCGGGGTCGTCGAACGGCAGGGCGGCCAGGTCGGGAGCGCCGTCGCCGATCAGGTGGCACGCCTCGTCCAGCACCGTGAGGGTCTTGAGCCCCAGGAAATCGAACTTCACCAGCCCCGCCTGTTCCACGGCCTTCATGTTGAACTGCGTCACCGGCATGTCGGCGCGCGGATCGCGGTACAGCGGGATGAGCTCCTGGAGCGGCTGGTTGCCGATGACGACGCCGGCGGCGTGGGTGGAGGCGTGGCGGTAGAGCCCCTCCAGCTTCATGCCGATGTCGAGCATGCGGGCCACGCGCTCGTCGCGCTCGCGTTCGCGGAGAAGCTGCGGCTCCTGGTCCTGGGCCTCTTCCAGGGTGATGGGGTTGGCCGGCGTCGAGGGGACGAGCTTGGAGATGCGGTCCACCTGGCCGTAGGGCATCTGGAGCACGCGGCCCACATCGCGCAGCACCGCCCGCGCCTGGAGCTTCCCGAAGGTGATGATCTGGGCCACCTTGTCGTGGCCGTACTTCTCCTGGACGTAGCGGATGACCTCGTCGCGGCGCTCCTGGCAGAAGTCCACGTCGAAGTCGGGCATGGACACGCGCTCGGGGTTGAGGAAGCGCTCGAACAGCAGGTTGAAGCGCAGCGGGTCCAGGTCGGTGATGGACAGGGCCCAGGCCACGGCCGACCCGGCGCCCGAGCCGCGCCCCGGCCCCACCGGGATGCCCCGGTTCTTGGCCCACTGGATGAAGTCGGAAACGATGAGGAAGTAGCCGGGGAAGCCCATGTTGGTGATGATCTGGAGCTCGTGCTCCACGCGCTCGCGATAGCGCTTGCCCACGTCCGCGCGCTCGGCCTCCGTCATTTCATGCGTGAAGACATGGCGTTCCAGGCGCCGCTCGATGCCCTCGCGGGCGCGGACGGCAAGTTCCTCCGCCTGGCTGCGGCCCGCTTCCGTCTCGAAATCCGGCAGCATGGGGTCGCGCTTTTCGGCCATGGCGAAACAGCGCCGCGCCACCACCAGGGTGTTGTCCACGGCCTCGGGCACGTCGGCGAAAAGCTCGCGCATCTCCTGCGCCGACTTGAAATAGTGCTCCGGCGTCAGCTTGCGCCGGTCCGATTCCGCCAGATAGCGGCCCTCAGCCACGCAGATCAGGGCGTCGTGGGCGTCGTGCATGGCGCGGTCGGCAAAGAAGCACTCGTTGGTGGCGACGAGGGGCACGCCGTGGTCGTAGGCCAGCCCCAGGAAGGCCGGCTCCAGCCGCTCTTCCTCCGGCAGGCCGTGGCGCTGAAGCTCCACGTACAGCCGGTCCGGGAAGGTCTCGCGCAGGGCGTGGAACATTTCCGCGGCGGCATCGTCGCGGCCCTCCAGGAAACGCCGGCCCACGGGGCCGTGCGCGCCGCCCGTCAGGCACAGCAGGCCGTCGGCGTAGCCCTTCAGCGCCTCCAGGGTCACCTGCGGCGAATCGCCCGGCTCCGTTTCCAGATAGGCCTTGCTCACCACACGGCACAGGTTGGCGTAGCCCGCGTCGGACTGCGCCAGCAGCACCAGGGGATCGGGGGCCGGCCGCCGGCTGCCCGGCTGCTCCGGCTGTGGCCGGGCGATGTTGAGCTGGCAGCCGACGATGGGCTGCACCCCCGCCCCGGCGCAGGCCTCGGAGAACTCCAGGGCGCCGAAGAGGTTGCCGGTATCCGTGATGGCCACGGCGGGCATGGCCTCCTCCTTGCACAGGGAGACCAGCTTCTTCACGGGCAGCGCGCCCTCCAGGAGGGAATAGGCGGAATGGACGCGCAGGTGCACGAAATCGGCGTGGGCCATGGTTCCCCCTACCCTTCCACCAGCCGGGCGTTCTCCAGTTTCACGACCCGATCCAGCCGCGCCGCCAGATCCCGGTCGTGGGTGGCAAGCAGCGCCGCCAGCCCGGATTCCCGCACCAGTCGCAAAAGCTCGCCGAACACGGCTTCCGCCGTCGCCGGGTCCAGGTTGCCGGTGGGCTCGTCGGCCAGCAGGATGCCCGGGGTGTTGGCCAGCGCCCGCGCCACGGCGACGCGCTGTTGCTCGCCGCCGGAAAGCTGGCCGGGCCGGTGCGCCACGCGGGCCGCCAGCCCCAGGCCGTCGAGAAGCGCCCGCGCCCGCCCGGCCGCCCGGCGGCGCGATACGCCGGCCACCATCTGCGGCACCACGACGTTCTCAAGGGCGCTGAACTCCGGCAACAGGAAATGGCTCTGGTAGATGAACCCGAGGCGTTCGCGGCGCAGGCGCGTCCGGCGGTCGTCCGACAGCCCGGCACAGTCGCCGCCGTCGATGCGCACGGCACCGCCGTCGGCGCGCTCCAGAAGCCCGGCGAGCTGCAACAGCGTGGACTTGCCCGAGCCGGAGGGGCCCACGAGGGCCACCATCTCGCCCGGGGCCAGCGTGAGGTCGCAGCCGTCCAGCACCGTGATGGTGGTGTCGCCCTGGCGGAAGCGGCGTGTCACGCCTTCCAGATGCAGCACCGGTTCATTCATGACGCAGGGCCTCCACCGGGTCGAGGCGGGCGGCCCGCCAGGCGGGATAGATGGTGGCGGCGAAGGAGAGGCCCAGGGCCATGATGACCACCGCCGTCACCTCGCTCCAGTCCACGTCCGCCGGCAGATGGCTCAGGAAGTAGATCTCGGCGGCAAAGAGCTGGGTGCCCGTGAGGCCCTGGATGAACTGGCGGATGGCCTCGATGTTCAGGGCGAAGGCGAGCCCCAGCCCTACGCCGGCCGCCGTGCCCACCACGCCGATGGTGGCGCCGCTCAGGAAAAAGATGCGCAGGATCATGCCGCGCGTCGCTCCCATGGTGCGCAGGATGGCGATGTCGCGATTCTTGTCCTTCACCAGCATGATCAGGCTGGAGATGATGTTGAAGGCGGCCACCACGATGATCAGCGTCAGGATGAGGAACATCACGTTGCGTTCCACCTTGAGGGCGTTGAAGAAGCTGGCGTTGGCCTCGCGCCAGTCGTAGAGCCGCGCCCCCGCCGGCACCAGCGGCGCCACCCGCTTCTTGACCGCCGCCGTGGTGGTGGCGTCGTCGATCATGATTTCCAGGTGGGTGACGGCCCCTTCCTTCCGGAAATAGGTCTGCGCCCGCTCAAGGGGCATGAACATATAGCGGCTGTCGTATTCGTACATGCCGATGTCGAACAGCCCCGCCACCGGGTAGGCGCGTGCCCGCGGTACCGTGCCGAAGGCGGTGGAGCGCCCCCTGGGTGAGATGAGGCGCACCTCGTCGCCCGGCAGGAGTTCCAGCTTGTGCGCCAGACGGTAGCCCACCAGCACGCCGGCGTCCTCGAAGGCCGTCATGCGGCCGCGCTTGAGGTTGCCCGCCACGGTGTCGCGGCGCTCCAGGTCGGCCGGCGCCACGCCGCGCACCATGACGCCCGAGGCACCGCTGTCCGTGGAGGCCATCACCTGCCCTTCCAGCACCGGCGTGACCAGCCGCACGCCTTTCACGTCGCGCAGCCTGTCGGCCAGCGCACCATAGGCCGTCAGCTCGCCGCCCGGGCCGTAGACGGTGAGGTGGCCGTTGATGCCCCGGATGCGGTCGAGCAGATCGCTGCGGAAGCCGTTCATCACCGCCATGACGATGATGAGCGTGGCCACCCCCAGCATGATTCCCAGGAAGGAAAAGCCGGCGATGACGGAGATGAATCCTTCCCGCCGCCGCGCCCGGAGATAGCGGAAGGCGACGAGGCGTTCGAAGGCGCCGAAGATCATGCTGCGCCCCTCAGCACGGCCGACACAGCCGCGCCAGGGCCGTCTCCGGGGTCATTTCCTCGCGCTCGCCGGTGCGGCGGTACTTGAGCTCCACGACGCCGTTCTGCACGCCCTTGGGCCCCACCACCACCTGCCAGGGCAGGCCGATGAGGTCCATGTCGGCGAACTTGGCCCCGGGGCGCTCCTCCGTGCGGTCGTCGTAGAGCACCTCCACGCCCGCCTCCTGGAGCCGGCGATAAAGGTCCTCCGCCACACTGTCGCAGGTTTCGTCGCCCGTCTTGATGTTGACGATGCCCACGTGGAAGGGGGCGACCGGCTCGGGCCAGACGATGCCGCTGTCGTCGTGGGAGGCCTCGATGATGGCTCCCACCAGACGCGACACGCCGATGCCGTAGCTCCCCATCTCCACGGGAACCTTGCTGCCGTCCGGGGCGTTGACCCGGGCGTTCATGGGGGCCGAGTACTTGGTGCCGAAATAGAAGATGTGCCCCACCTCGATGCCGCGACGCTCGATGAGGGCGTCCCCCAGCTCGTCCGCCCTGGCCGGGTCGTGCATGTCCTCGGTGGCGGCGTAGGTCCTGGTCCAGCGCTCGACCAGGGCGGCGGGGTCCTCGGCGTCGGCGTCCTCGGCCAGGAAGTCGGCCTCAAGCCAGTCCCGGTGGCAGTAGACGACGCTCTCGCCCGTGTCCGCGAGGATGATGAACTCGTGGCTCTGATCGCCGCCGATGGGCCCCGTCTCGGCGCGCATGGGAATGGCCGTCAGGCCCATGCGGGCAAAGGTGCGCAGGTAGGCGACGAACATCCGGTTGTAGGTGCGCTGGGCCCCTTCCTTGTCCAGGTCGAAGGAATAGGCGTCCTTCATCAGGAACTCGCGGCCGCGCATGACGCCGAAGCGGGGCCGCACCTCGTCGCGGAACTTCCACTGGATCTGGTAGAGCACCTTGGGCAGCTCGCGGTAGCCCCGGACGTGGTGGCGGAAGACGTCGGTGATCTGTTCCTCGTTGGTGGGGCCGAACAGCATCTCCCGCTCGTGCCGGTCCTGGATGCGCAGCATCTCGCGGCCGTAGTCCTCGTAGCGGCCGCTCTCGCGCCACAGGTCGGCGGGCTGGATGAGGGAGAGCAGCACCTCCTGGCAGCCGGCGCGGTCCTGCTCCTCGCGCACGATGGCCTCGATCTTGCGGAGCACCCGCGCGCCCAGCGGCAGCCAGTTGTAGATGCCCGAGCTGATCTGCTCGATCATGCCGGCGCGCAGCATGAGCTGGTGCGACACCACGTCGGCGCCGGCGGGGGTCTCCTTGAGGGTGGGCAGGAAATAGTTGCTCAGACGCATGACGGCCCCTTTCGCGCGCTCGAACCATCCGGGGTCGCGACCATAGGCAAAGCCCGCCCCCGTGGCAAGCGGGGCGGCCGGCAGGACATTCCCCATGTTTTCTCGAACGCCCGTCGGGTGGCGCCATCTTTCGAGGCTCCGCCTTCGGCGGAGCACCT
>CAJXLG010000110.1 GCA_913055885.1 uncultured Rhodospirillales bacterium | reverse complement strand
GGAGACGGAGTCGAACTCGCCGGCGGCGGCGACCGTTTCGAGGAGCCGGTCCACGGTGAGCGTCTTCCGGTCGGCAACGGCCCGGAACCGTCGTGCCGTGTCGAGCCGGAGGTAGTACTTCGAGGCGAGCCGCCCGAGCGCCGTCGGCTCGATCGCGAGGTCCTCGTCGGCCGTGACGGCCGCGGTCACGGCGGACACCGGCATCGTGGAGGCGTATCTCGGCCGCGCCCTCATCACCCGCACCCTGGCCCTCGACCTCGCCGGCTTCCCGGCCGGGCCCCTGGTGGCCCGGCCGGGGCCGGTGCAGGCCATCCAGGGCATCGAGTACGTGGCCCGGGACGGCACCACGGCCAGTATCGCCGCGTATCAGACGCGCACCATCCTGGAGGGGGCGGAAATCTGGCCCGTCCCGGGCCAGACGTGGCCCCTGCCGGCGCATGACCACGTTGCCCCGGTGACCCTCACCTGGCGGGCGGGCTATGGCGACACGGCCGACACGGTGCCCCATGCCATACGCCAGGGCATCCTCCGGGTGGCCGGCGGCCTCTACGATGGCCGCGCCCCGGACACTCCGGCCGTGCCCGAGACGACTCGCACCATCCTGTACCCGTACCGCGTGCCCAGACTCGTGTAAGGAGGACCCGCAGCCATGGCCGACCTTTCCGCCCAGGCCCCCGGCGAGGGGGCCGAACTCACGTTCCAGGCGGCCGATTCCGCCGGGGACACGTTCGCCAATGACGGGCGCAACTATCTGCTTGTCCAGAACAACGGCAGCAGCAGCCACACGGTAACGCCCACGCTCCGGGACAGCCAGACGAACACGCCCGGCTACGGCGACCTGAGCCGCACCGCGCCGAGCATTTCCGTGGCGGCCGGGGAAACGGCCCAGGTCGGCCCGCTGCCCCGCAAGGCGTTCAACGACACCAGCGGCCGCGCCGAAGTGACCTACGACGCGGCCGGTGACCTGACCGTCGCAGCCGTCCGCCCGCTCCGCGTGGGCTGACGTCGTCGCCATGACCCAGCCCGGCGATCTGGACCAGACCGTGACCGTCGAGGCCTGGGCCCGTGTGCCCGACGGCCACGGCGGGGCGGTGGAACAGTGGGCGGAGGCGGGCACCATCCGTGCCCACGTTGAGCCCGTCGCTTCGCAGACAGCGGTGGTGGCCGACCGCGAGCGCAACGTCACCGGATACCGGCTGACGGTGCGCAACATGGCCCTGGGCGCGCGCCTGGCTCCGGACACCCACCGCCTGCGCTGGCAGGGCACGCCCTTCGCCATCCGCCACGCACCGGCGGTGCCCCGCGCCCTTTATCGCACCATCGAGGTGGAGACGGAGACGGGATGACGCGCACGAAGCGTGACGGTGGGCTTCCCGGCCTGGCCGACCGCATCGAGCAAACGCTCCGGGACAACATGGACGGGGCGGGCGGGATGCTGCGCGACGAAATCCACGACCGAGCCCCGAAGGACACGGGAACCCTGGCCGATGCCGCCGGGGCCACCACCGTGGAGGACGCCGAGCATCCCACGGCGGTGGCGGGCTACAGCTCCGTCTACTTTCCGGATGCCTGGGGTGATGCGGGGTGGCGCGCTCACTTCACCGAGGAGGGCACGGCCGGCTACGTCGCCGGCCAGAAAACCAAGGGGCGCCGCGAGGGGCGCGGCGGCCACCACGTCACCCGCCGCCGCATCCCCGCCCGGCCGGCACAGCCCTTCATCTCGCCGGCGGCGGAGGGCCAGGCCCCCGAAATCGCCGAGTTCCTGGCCCGGGCCATTGGCGGACGCCGGGTGACCTCATGAGCGTGGCTCTCGCCGTGCGGGACGCCATCGCGGCGCGGCAGGACGTGCCGATCCACGACGACGTCCCGTCCGCCGCCACTTTCCCGTATCTTGTCATCGTCCACGTGGAGCCGGGCGTCGCCACGTGGGCGTGTGGCAGCCGGATGGTGACCACGACGGTCCGCGTCCAGGTGTGGTCCGACCACATCGGCCCCTATCACTGCGACGACATCGCCCGGGGCATCCACGACGCCCTGCACAACCAGCCCCTGACGCTGCCGGATGGCCGTGCGGCCATGAGCGTCACCGTCAGGGGCTGGACCACCAGCCGCGACGGTGACAACCGGCTTTGGCGGGCCACGGTGCCCGTCAGCGTCCGGGTCCACCATCCCCATCAGTAGAGGATACGCATCATGGCCCAGGCGGATATCTACTCCGGTGCCGAGCTCGCGCTGTTCGCCGGCACCAGCGCGTCCGATCCCACCACCGACGACTACAAGGAAGTGGTGGAGGTCAACAGCTACGGCCCCTATGGCGGGCAGAACAACGAGATCACCTTCGAGAACCAGAGCACCGGCGAAACCGAGTACCTGAGCGGCAGCACGGACTACGGCAACCTCAACGTGACGTGCGGCTATGTCCGGGACGATCCGGGCCAGCAACGGCTGCGGGATGCCCGGGCATCCCGCACGGAGATCAACGTCTTCCTCTTCGACCGTAAGACCGGCGAGGCCCACCACTTCCGGGTCACCCCCATGTCCGACCAGATCAACCCCGGGTCCAACGCGGCGGCGAAGACCCAGGATTTCACGCTCCGGCTGCGCAGCGCGCCGGACGTGAACTTCACGCCGCCGTCCGGCACCGTGTAATCCCTTCCTGTCCCTGTAATCCCGTGGAGGCTCCGTGAGCGACAACCCCGACACCATCCCCGACGACGGCGACTTCACCGACGGCGCGGTGACGGTCGTCATCCAGAACACCACGCACCGCCTGACGCCCACCCCGGCGGTGGCCCTGGCCGTATCGGAGCGCTGCGAGGGCCTGCGCCCCGCGGTGCGCGGGGTCATGGACATGCACCTCACCACCATGGGCGCCGTCCTGGCCGCCACCCTGGGCGGCGAGTCCCGGGCCTGGGCCGAGGCCATTGCCGGCGACGGCGTCGCCACCGTCCACGAGCCGCTGGTGAACTTCACCACCCTGCTCTTGCAGGGCGGCCACAAGGGCGGCGCCGAAAAAAACGGGGAAGCGCCGGCCCCCGACTGACCCCCGAGCAGTACTACGCGCTGGTGCTGCAGCGGGCCATGGGGTGGCTGGGCTGGTCCGCCGACCAGGCGCTGCACACCCCGGTGCCCTTCATCCTCCTGGCCCTGCAAGGGGCCGCTGAATTCGCCGTCAAGACCAACCCGTTCGGCGGTGGCGGCGAGGATGACGCCAACCAGGACGACGCGGGCGAAGACGGCGAGACCGGCGAACTCCGCCCGGGCAGCGAGCTGATGAAACAACTCCGTGCCGGAAAGGCGGGCGCATGAGCGAATTCCGGGAGGACGTGGCCGTCCGCGTGTACGCGGACACCACGCCTCTGCGTGAGCAGCTCGAAAAAGCGGACGAGGTGGTGGAGGCCGCCGCCGGCCAGCTGGAAAAGCGTCTGGGGTCCGGTGCGCGCATCGTCCGGGAGTTGACGGCCGCCGCCCGCCGCCTGCCCTCGGGCACCAAGCCGGCGGCCGAGGGTATGCGCCAGCTCACGGACCAGACCACGGCCGCCGGCCAAGGGCTCCGGCGGATCGCCGACCACTCCGCCACAGCCGGCCAGGGCGTGCGGCAGATCGCTCAGGCCGCCGGGAGCGCCAGCGACAACGTGGAGATCCTGTCCGACGGTGTGGAGGCGGCCGGTACCGCGCTCGCCGGGGCCGCCAACGTTGCCGGCGATTTCGCCGGCCAGACGGCCGAACTCGTGGGCGAGGTGGCCAGCGCCAACAACGCGTTCACGGCCATGGAGTTGACCGTTTCCGGGGCCACGGAAGGCGTGCTCGGCGTCCGCAAGGAGCTGCGGGAAACCGCCGCCGAGGCGGTGGCCTTCAGTGACCAGGGCGAAGAGGCCAAAAAGGCATGGTCCTGGGCCAAGCGGGGGGCCGGTGCCCTCGGCATCGGGCTCGGGCTGAACGAAATGCTCGACCGCGCCGAGCGCTACAAGAAGGCCCAACAGGCCATCGCCTCGGCCACGGGCGACGCGGCCGATTCCGTGGAGCGGGACCTGTTCCGCATCGCCCAGGCCAGCGACCAGTCCTTTACCAGTCTGGCCAAGCTGACGGACGCCTTCGCCGACCTGGGCAACGCGCAGGCGGCTGTGGACCAGATGGAGGCCATCGCCGTCGGCATGAGCGCCATCCCGGATGCGGCCGGCGACACGCAGGCGGCGCTCCAGGCCTATGCCGAGGCCCTTAAGGGCGGCTCCGCCAGCCTGGAGGACTTCGACAGCATGGCCCGCAAGGCGCCCGGCGCCGTCCAGGTCATGGGCAAGGCCCTGGGCGCATCCGCCGACGAAATGCGGGCCATGGCGGAGGCCGGCGAGTTGACGGCGGGCCGGCTGCACAGCGCCTTCACCGAGACGTTACCGTCGATCCGCAAAGAGGCCGGGCAGACGGCGGACACGCTTACGGATCACGCCCAAAAAATGGAAAACAGCCTGACCCGGTTTGCGGGCCGGGTCTCGGCGATTGCGGGCTCGTCGCAAGCCATCGGGCAGGAACTGGGCGAAGTGCGCACTTGGCTCAATTCCTTCGAGACCCAGAACGCCGCCGTCGAGGCCCTGCGCATGTTGGTGGAGGTCGGCGGTGTGGCCGGCGATGTTCTGGCGCGTCTGGTCGAAAACGCCGACATCCTGTTGACTGTCTTCGCTACCTGGAAAATGGGGAAGGCCCTCACGGGCATGGGGTTTTTCGTAAGCTCCACCCGACAGGCCAACACGGCCTTGCGGGCCGTTTCGCAGACGATCAACAGCAACGCCGGAACGTGGACCCGCCAGCTCCAGAATTTCGGGGTGTCCGCCACCACCGCGACCCGCTCCGTGCGCGGGTTGCAGACGGCCACGTCGGGCCTGGTGCGCGGCCCCCTGGCGGCGCTTGGGTCGGCGACCTTCGCCATCAATCCCTTGAGCATGGTGGCCACGGCGGCCACCGGCGCGGCGGCGGCCTATGCCGTGTACGCCAGTCGCCTGTCCGATGCCCAGGAAGCGGCGCGCGCCCACCGCAAGGCGGAGGAGGCCCTGCGCGGCACTATCGCCAGCCAGGTTCAGAGCGTTGAGGAACTACAGGCGAAATACGCCGGCCTCTCCGACGAGAAGGAGCGGCTCGAAAAAGCCAATTTGGTCAGCGCCCTGCAATCGGAACAGGAAGCCCTCCGGGAACAGACGCAGGCCCTGGAAAACAACCTCGCCGGGGTCCGCCGGCTTATGTTCGAGGCGGCGGAAAGCGGGCAGTTCGGCATGTCCGCCTACCCGGACGCGGTGCGCCGGATGGAGAAAGTGGTCGAGTCCCTGCGGGGGGGCGCCATTTCCGCCGGCGAGGCCCTTCAGCGGCTGGACGAAATCGCCCAGGATGCCGGTGGGGATGTCGCGGAGCGATACAAGACGGACCTCCAGGGGATCACCGAGCCGCTCAACAAGCTGGCGAAGCGTCGCGAAGCCATTGAGCAGACGCGGGCGAAACTGGCGGTCTTGAAGGGGACCGCGACGGAAGCCCAGCGGGATTTGCTCGACCTGGGCGACGCCACCCAAAAGGCCGGCGACGCCGCCGGCGACGCCGCCCCGAAATTCGAGGAGCTGAACAGCACCCTCGGCGACAGCCTGGACGCCATGGTGGGCCACTATGACGCGGCCGCCGGGCGTCTGGAGTCGTCCCTCCAGCGCACCATGCAGGCCCTCGCCGTGGACCCGGACGAGTCCGGCCTTGGCTCTTTCCTCCGCGCCCAGGAGCAGAAAGCCGCCGCCGTCCGGGAGTTCAGCGACGAGGCGCGCGCTGCGATCGATCGCTATTACGGCCGCGCCATCGACATGGCGGAGCAGGCCGGCCGTGACACCATCGATCTGGAAAAGGAGGCCTTGAGCGCCCGCAAGGACGTCTGGGCCGAGGCCGAGGATCGCTACAAAACCATGTACGAGCGGTTCAACGAAGCCGCCGACAAACACCTGGAAAAACTGGAGGAGGTCCGCGACCGCGTCGGCGACCTCATGGAAAGCGGCCGCCAGGCCCTGCGGGACATCGAACTCGCGGGCATGGACCCGGTGGAGAAATACAGGGAACTCCAGGAGACGGCGGAGGAAAAGGCGCGCTCGGCGCGCCAGGCCATGGAACGCGGGGCCAACGAGCGCGCCCTGTCGCTCGCCGAAGAAGCCCAACAGGCGGCGCAAACCGCCCTGGATGCGCGACCGGAGCAGACCGGAGGCGAACAGGGCGGCCGCGGCGTTTCCATGCGCGCCGGCATCGAGGGGCCCTCGGCCGAGGAGGCCCGCCGTGCTGCGGCCGACACCATCCGCACGGCCATGGACATCGGCCAACAGGCGGGCGATGCGATGGCGGACGCCGAGCGCCAGGCCGCCGAGCGCATGCGCGCCCGGGCGGAGGACGTCAAGGGGCGGCTGGACACCGTGCGCGGGAAAATCCGGGACATCAACAGCCACCTTGATCGCCTCGGCGACCGGCGGCTGGCCATCGACACCAGGGCGGCCCAAAAGGGCCTGGACAAGGTGCTGGACCGGTTCCGGGAGCTGGACAGGTACATGGGGAAGGCACGGATCCCGCCATTCCAGGATGCCCTTTCGGACGACAGGCTGCGCCGGCTCACGGACATCCGCCAGCCCGGCCCCGACGTCGCCACCCTGCCCGAGGACAACCGCCTGCGCCTGCCCCGGCCTCACGAAATGACGCAGTCCGGCTCAATGGATGTGGACGACACGCCCATGCGCGCGGTCGAGGAGCGCCTGGGGCGGATGGCCCAGGGCGTCAGGATCCCGCTGACGGTTGATTTGGCGGTGCAGGGCGCCAACGAGGCCGGCGGCGCCGCGGCGGATCACCCCAGCGTGCAGGGCGCCCTGATGGAGTGGGCGCGGGATTACCTCGAATCCCACGCATGATCCACGCGGCGGCTTGAGGCTCACCCATGAGCATCCCGGTCACCCTGACCATCAACGGCGAACCCGTGGACATCCGCGCCAGCTACCACGTGTCCTGCACCGTGAAGCTCGACACGGCGTGCGAGGTAAGGCGCGACGTGCAAGGCGTCCCTCGCGCTCTCGGGCCTGCGTGGGACCGCTACCGCGTCGAGGTCTCCGGCAACACCCGCCTGCCCGGACCGCTGGAGGGTGTGCAGCCCGGTGACACCGTGACCGTGGGGTGTTCGGCGGCGGCCCCGGCGGCGCGGGTCACGGCGAGCGGTGGCGGCACCGTCGATTTCCGGCGCCCCGTGCGCCATGCGTGGTCGCGCGGCCTGCATGACGGGGAGGAAATGGCCGTCGGCATCAACGGGAGCGAGGTCACCGTGGACCAGCCCGCGCATGTCTACGCTCAGCTGGAAATCACGGGCATGGTGGCGGAAGCGCCGGGGGCGTCGTTCGATACCGCGCGGGGCACGGGGTCGTGGCGGCTAGTGGTGCTCGAATGACCCTCTACATCGCCTTCGTTGCCACCTTCGACACGCCCTTTGACGCGGCCACGCACGCGCGCCTGGACGTACGCGCCTTCCAGTGCCGGCTTGAGCACCAGGAGGAAGGGTACGCCCGCTGTCGGCTGGAGGCGCCACGCCCTGACGGCGGCATTATCAACGCATACGGCGAAAACGTCCTGGTGTCATACGACGACGGATCGGGTCCGGCCCTGATCTTCCGGGGGCGTCGCAAGGGAACACCGGAAGACAACGGCGATGCCACCATCACGCTCAAGTATCTGGCGGAACCCGAGGACGCGGACGCCCGCCTTGCCACCCTCGCGGCCGATCGCCGCGACACCCTTGGCCGGCCGGTCTACGAGCCTTTGTTCGACGGCAGTCAGGATGGCGGCACGGGGCGCGACCAGGTGAACGCCACGCTCGCGGCCAGCACGGAGTTGGTGCACTGGCCCATGGCCACGGGCCAGCCCACCACCAGCGGCATCGCCACGGGCGCCTGGACCACCACCCTGACCCCGCTACGGGAGGGCTTTTCGACGCGCGCCGACCAGCCTACGGCCCGCGTCCGTGTCGAGGCCCGGATCCGCTGGACGCAGAGCGCCGACGGCGGGGGCTTCGCCTCACCGGGGATGATCTCGACGCTCACGCCCGACGCGTTCGAGAACGGCTTCCCCGTGCCCGGCGACAGCCCGGGCACGGGGTACACGGTGGAGCAGGCCGAGATCGACCGGCGCGACAACGCCGACCCCTGGGCGTATCCGGCCTGGACGGCCGCAATGCGGGTAGCGGAAGGCGCGGGCCTGGAGGGCGTCCGGGACGTGCAGCTAAAACGGACCTGGTATCAACCGACGCTATATCTCTCGTGGCACGTTGAGCAGCCGCGCGAGGAGATTTTCACCGCCACGGAGGT
>CAJXLG010000109.1 GCA_913055885.1 uncultured Rhodospirillales bacterium | reverse complement strand
GTGCTCCGCCGAAGGCGGAGCCTCGAAAGATGGCGCCACCCGACGGGCGTTTGAGAAAACATGGGGAATGTCCTGGTCTGCCGCCCTTTGCGTCGGCGCCCGCGCGCGGGTAGCCTGTGATGCAGTGGCAGATGGCGCACGACAGCGGAGGCCCGGGCATGGCGCTCGTTTTCACCGTGGCGCAACAGAAGGGCGGTTCGGGCAAGACGACGCTCGCCGCCCAGATCGCCGTCGCCTGGGCGAAACGCGGGCACGCCGTGGCCGCCGTGGACATCGATCCGCAGGCCAGCCTCGCCGCCTGGGGGGCCGAGCGCGAGCGCGCGCCGTCGGGCACGGTGCCCCTGACCCTGCGGGGCCTGGCCGGCTGGAAGCTTGCCACGGAACTGGACCGGCTCAAGCGCGAGCACGACATGGTGGTGGTGGACAGCCCGCCGCACGCCGAGACGGACGCCCACGCCGCCGTGCGCGCCGCGGACCTGGCGCTGGTGCCGGTGCAGCCCAGCCCCATGGACCTGTGGGCCATCGGTCCCACGCTGGCCATCGCCCGCTCCGAGCGCGTGCCGTGGCGCCTGGTGCTCAACCGCGTGCCGGCGCGCGGCCGGATGGTGGAAACGGCGCGCGCCCACATCGCCGACCAGGGGCTCGCCGCCGCCGGGACCACGCTGGGGAACCGCACCGCCTTCGCCCGCAGCCTCATGCAGGGGCGCGGCGTGGTGGAAAGCGAGCCCCGGTCCGCCGCCGCCCGGGAGATCGACGCCCTGGCGGCCGAACTGGAAAACCCCCGCTGAACGATTCCGGAGGCTGTTTCATGGCGATCGAGCTCAAGGCCCTCATGTCCGCCCTCCACGCCCTCGGCGCGGTGGTCTGGGTGGGCGGCATGTTCGTCATCTACACCGCCCTGCGCCCGGCGGCGGCGGAAAACCTGGACCGCGGCCACCGCCTCACCCTGTGGGCCGGCGTGCTGCGCCGCTTTTTCGCCTGGGTCTGGGCCGCCATGATCGTCCTCGTCGCCACCGGCTTCGAGATGATCTTCGTCGATTTCGGCGGCTTCGGCATGGTGGACCCGGACATGCACGTCATGACCACCATCGGCCTCGTCATGGCGGTGATCTTCCTCGTCATCTTCTTCGGGCCCTACCGCGCCATGCGCCAGGCCGTGCACGCCCACGCCTGGGACACGGCGGCCCATGCCCACGCCTGGGTGCGCCGCCTCGTGGCCGCCAACCTGGTGCTCGGGCTCATCAACGTGGCCATCGGCGCGGGCGGCCGGTTCCTGTAACGAGCAATGGAGGGCGCCCATCAGGGCGCCCGACCGTGGCAAGGCGGGGCCGGAAGCGCGTGGGGCTGGGGGTGGGTTGTAAAAAGAAAGGAGACCCTTTTCATGAACGAGACGCCCATGACCTGGACCGTCTACCTCTCCGGCGAGATCCATTCCGACTGGCGCGAGCGCATCGAGACGGGCGTGGCGCAGGCGGGGCTGCCGGTGGACCTCGCCGCGCCCGTCACCAACCACGAGGATTCCGACGACTGCGGCGCCGTCATCCTGGGCGAGGAGGACAACGGCTTCTGGCGCGACCGCAAGGGGGCCGGCGTCAACGCCATCCGCATCCGCACCCTCATCGAGCAGGCGGACGTGGTGGTGGTGCGCTTCGGCGACAAGTACCGCCAGTGGAACGCCGCCTTCGACGCCGGCTACGCCGCCGCCCTGGGAACGCCGCTCATCACCCTGCACGACCCCGGCCTGAACCACGCCCTCAAGGAGGTGGACGCCGCCGCCCTGGCGACGGCCGAAACCCCCGAGCAGGTGGTGAACATCCTGGAATACGTCACCAAGGGCCATCTGCGCCGGTAATGCCGGAAGGCACCGGCCCCGACACCGGAACATTAGGGGCCGGGTGCACCAAAGCGGGGCGCTTGGCGAGCCGAGGGGCCGCAGGGCCCCGCTGGCGCCTGAAGGCGGTGCGTTCCACGCACCGCACAACGATATGAGAGGCCGCCGATGAAAAAGATCCACGTCTTCATCAAGTGCCAGCGCGGCGAGGCCTACAACGCCGCCGCCAACATCGTGGAGACCATCGACGCCGTGTCGGAGGTGGATTCCATATCGGGCGAATACGACCTGCTGGCCAAGTTCTACCTGGCCGACGACGAGGACGTGGGCCACTTCGTCACCGAGCGGGTCCAGCTCGTCCCCGGCGTCCGGGACACCTACACCATCATGGCCTTCAATGCCTTCCTGTAACCCGGAGAGTCGCGCCGTGAACACCGCCACGAACCGGGCCGGCGGCACCTGCCCCGAGTGCGGCCGGCCCGCCGACGACCGCTACCGCCCCTTCTGCGGCCGCGGCTGCGCCAACGCCGACCTCAACCGCTGGCTGGACGAGGGCTACCGCATCCCCACGGAGGAGACGCCGGGGGCCGGGACGCCGGGAGAGGAGGCATAGAACTCATGCTGAGGTGGTCGGCCTTCAGGCCGACCCTCGAAGCATCGAGGCTTCGCCTTCGGCGAAGCATCTCAGGACGAGGTCCCGCCACTGCCGCAATGCCAAAAAGGGCCAGATTTCCCCTGGACAATCCCCGGCCGGCTGCGCTATATGAAGGCCACTAAGCGCCAGCGGTGCCCAGGTAGCTCAGCTGGTAGAGCACGGCACTGAAAATGCCGGTGTCGGGAGTTCGAATCTCTCCCTGGGCACCATTCCCGCCCTCCCGCGGGCACCATTCCCGCCCTCCCGCGGGCACCATTCCCGCCCTCCCGCGGGCACCATTCCCGCCTTCTCCGCTGGCCCTATCCCGAAAAGACCATCCCCTCCCGCTCGAAAAGCCGTCTCGCGAAAAACAAAAGCAGGATGGTGACGGCGAAGGTCGCCGCCGCCGAGACGACGACGTGCAACGGGTCGATGCCCTCGCCGCGCACCACCCGGCTCAGGAGCACCGTCTGGCTGAAGGCCGGGAAAAGCATCATCCATATCTTCGGCTGCACCGGCACGAAGACCAGCGCCAGCGCCGGCATAGAGGGCACCAGCGGCAGCACCCCGAGATAGGTCTGGGCCTCCTTGATGCTGCGGGTGAGGCTGGCGATGATGATCTGCACGCTCGTCGCCAGGGCCATGAGGGGCACGCTCAGGGCCACCAGGGCAACGAGCACCCCCGCCGAGAGCTTGTCGGTGAGCCCCAGATGGGCCGGCGCCATGAGCTCGAAGCTCAGGCGGAAGGCGACGGCCTGCACCACCACGGAGACCCCCGTATAGAGCCACGCGGCCAGGAACTTGCCCAGGAGGAACTCCTGACGGTCCACCGGGTTGGTGAACAGCGGCTCCAGGGACCCCCGTTCGCGTTCCCCCGCCGTGCAGTCGATGGCCAGATACACCCCGCCCAGGAAGACCGTGAAAATGACGAAGGGCGGGATCATGAACAGGAAGAAATCCGTCAGGTTGCGGCTGCGGGCCACGTTGACGCTCTTGACGTTCAACGGCTGCAGGGTGGCGCGGTCAACGCCGCGCGCCGCCAGCCGGCGCTCGGAAAGTTCCCGGCCATAGCCCTGGAGGTCGGCGAGCACCCGGCTCATGACCAGCGCCGCCCGCAGGCTGCCGGAATTGACCACCACGTCCACGGTGCCCGCGCCCCCGGCCGCCAGGCGATCGTCCAGCCCTTCCGGCACCACCACGACGACCTTGTGATCCCCCCGGCGCACCGCCTGGCGCGGCCTATCCGGGCCGGCCGCCACGGTGTAGCCGTTGTTTTCCAGATGGGCGACGAGCCCGGGCGCGTCGGCCTTGTTGGTCACGGGGACGGTCATCGTCCGGCGCGCTTCCGGCGACACGGCCTGCGACACCGCGGAAACCAGGATGCCCAGCAGCACGGGCCCCAGCAGGGGATAGATGAGGGCCGTCATGAGGCTGCGCCGGTCGCGGAAATTGTCCAGCACCTCCTTGCGGAAGACGGTGAGAATCCGGTCAAGCATGGGCGGCCTCCGCCGCCGCCGGCGAGTCTCCGCCCTCACCGCCCGTGAGGGCGAGGAAGACGTCCTCCATGTCGTGGCAGCCCGTGTGTTCCCGCAGGTCGGCGACGGTGCCGCGCGCCACCACCCGCCCCTGCCCCAGCACGACGAGGGAATCGCACAGGCCGGCCACTTCGCTCATGATGTGGCTGCAATAGAGGACGCAGCGCCCGGCGTCGCGGCGCGCCCGCATGAGATCGCGCATGGCCCGGCTGGAAGCGATGTCCAGGCCGTTGGTGGGCTCGTCGAGCACCAGGTTGTCCGGATCGTGGACCAGCGCCCGCGCCAGGGCCACCTTGAGCTGCTGGCCGCGCGAGAAGCCGTGCGTGGGCCGGTCCGCCGCCTCGCCCAGGGCCAGGGCGTCGAACAGGGTATCGATGCGTTCCTCCAGGAGGCGGCCGCGCAGGCCATGCAGCCGGCCGTAATAGCGCACGTTCTCGCGCGCCGTGAGACGCGGGTAGAGGCCCCGGTTGTCGGGCAGGACGCCCACCCGCGCCTGGGCGGCCCGGCGCGCCGTCACCACGTCATGGCCGTCCACGCGCGCCGTGCCGGCATCGGGCCGCAGAACGGTGTAGAGGATGCGCAGGGCCGTGGTCTTGCCGGCCCCGTTGGGGCCGATGAGCCCCGTGATGGCCCCGCCGGGCGCGCGGAAGTCCACGGCGTCCAGGGCGGTGACGCCGCCGAACCGCTTGCTGAGGTGCGCCACCTCGATCATCCCGGCCCCCCGCGTATCGCGGTGTCCGCGTCGGCCCTTCAACGCTTGGCGGCGATGCCCCCGCGCGCTATCCTGCCCATCTGCCACGATCGGCGCCGGAGCCCGCCATGACCACCCTGCGCGCCGCCCTCGCCGCCTTTGGCCGTGACACGGCGGGCGCCACCGCCGTGGAATACGGTCTCATCGTGGCCGCCCTGGGCCTCGCCGTGGGCCTGACCCTGTTCGGCGTGGGCGACCAGTTCAACGCCGTTTTCAACACCCTCAACGACTGGCTCGCCGGCGCCTGACCGCCGTCCCGACCATCGCCCCGGGGGCGCGCCGGCCGGGACGGCAACCGGCTCAGCCCGTCATCCGCCGCAGGACGTAGGGCAGGATGCCGCCGTTCCGGTAGTATTCCAGCTCGTCCAGGGTGTCGATGCGGCACTCCGTTTCCGTCCGCGTCGTGGAACCGTCGGCCCGGTGGACGGTGAGGGTCAGGCGCTGGCGCGGGGCCAGGCCCGCTTCCAGGCCGGTGATGTCGAAGGTCTCCGAACCGTCCAGCCCCAGGGTGGTCCGGCTCTCGCCGTTGACGAACTGGAGCGGCAGGACCCCCATGCCCACCAGATTGGAACGGTGGATGCGCTCGTAGCTCTCCGCCACCACGGCCTGGACGCCCAGGAGGCGGGTGCCCTTGGCGGCCCAGTCGCGCGACGAGCCCGTGCCGTACTCCGTGCCCGCCACTACGACCAGGGGCGTGCCGCGTTCCTGGTAGGCCATGGCGGCGTCGTAGATGGCCATCTGCTCGTCGTCGGGCATGAGCCGCGTGACGCCGCCCTCCGTGCCCGGCACCATTTCGTTGCGGATGCGGATGTTGGCGAAGGTGCCGCGCATCATCACTTCGTGGTTGCCGCGCCGGGCGCCGTAAGAGTTGAAGTCCTCGGGCTGCACGCCCTTCTCCATGAGGTACCGGCCGGCCGGGCTGTCGGTCTTGATGGCGCCGGCGGGCGAGATGTGGTCCGTGGTCACGGAATCGCCCAGGATGGCCAGCGGCCGCGCCCCGGTGATGTCCGTCACCGGCGGCAGGTCGCGTGACAGGCCCTCGAAGAAGGGCGGCCGTTTGACGTAGGTGCTCTGGGAGTCCCAGGCGTAGGTCCGGCCCTTGGGGACGTCGATGGTCTTCCACGCCTCCGTGCCCTCGAAGACGTTGCCGTAGCGGTCGCGGAACATGCGCGGCGACACGTACTGGCCGATGGCCTGCTGCACCTCGTGGGCCGACGGCCACAGGTCCTTGAGATAGACGGCCTCGCCGTTGGGGCCCGTGCCCAGCGGGTCGTTGTACAGGTCCACCTCCATGTGGCCGGCCAGGGCGTAGGCCACCACCAGCGGCGGCGACGCCAGGTAGTTCGCCTTGACGTGGGGGTTGATGCGGCCCTCGAAGTTGCGGTTGCCCGACAGCACGGAGGCCACCACGAGGTCCTGCGCCTCCACGGCCTCCCGGATCTCGGGGTCCAGCGGCCCGGAGTTGCCGATGCAGGTGGTGCAGCCGTAACCGGCAAGCGTAAAGCCCAGGTGGTCGAGGTAGTCCTGCAGCCCGGCCGCCTTCAGGTAGTCCATGACCACCTGCGAGCCCGGGGCCAGCGAGGTCTTCACCCAGGGCCGGGTCATGAGCCCCTTGTCCACGGCGTTCTTCGCCACGAGCCCGGCCGTCATGAGCACCGAGGGGTTGGAGGTGTTGGTGCACGAGGTGATGGCGGCGATGACCACGGCGCCGTCGCGCAGCTTCCAGTTCTTCGTGCCCACGGCCTGCTCGCGCGGCTCGCTGATGCCCATCTGCCCGCGCGTCTCGCGGAAGCCGCGCGCGGCGTCGGACAGGGCGACGCGGTCCTGCGGCCGGCGCGGGCCGGCAAGCGACGGCTCCACGTCGGCCAGGTTCAGCTCCAGGGTGTCGGTGAAGACGGGTTCGGGCGTGGTCTCGTCGCGCCACAGGCCCTGGTCGTGGGCGTAGGCGCCCACGAGCTTCACCTGGTGGTCGCTGCGGCCGGTGGCTTCCAGGTAGCGCAGGGTCTCGGCGTCAATGGGGAAGATGCCGCAGGTGGCGCCGTACTCGGGCGCCATGTTGGCGATGGTGGCGCGGTCGGGAAGCGGCAGGTTGTCCAGCGCCGGGCCGAAGAACTCGACGAACTTGCCCACCACGCCCTTCTCGCGCAGCATCTGGGTGACGGTGAGCACCAGGTCGGTGGCCGTGGTGCCCTCTGGCAGGCTGCCGGTGAGGCGGAAGCCCACCACCTCGGGCAGCACCATGGAGATGGGCTGCCCCAGCATGGCCGCCTCGGCCTCGATGCCGCCCACGCCCCAGCCCAGGACGGACAGGCCGTTGACCATGGTGGTGTGGCTGTCCGTGCCCACCAGGGTGTCGCAGTAGACGAGGTTGCTGTCCTTGTCCGGCCACGCCACCTGCGCCAGATACTCCAGGTTCACCTGGTGGCAGATGCCCGTTCCCGGCGGCACGCAAGAGAAGTTGTTGAAGGCTTCCTGGCCCCAGCGCAGGAAGGCGTAGCGTTCGCCGTTGCGCTTGAACTCCGCTTCCATGTTGCGCTGATAGGCGTCGGCGGTGCCGTAGTGGTCCACCATCACGGAGTGGTCCACCACCAGATCCACCGGATTGAGCGGATTGATGCGCCCGGGATCGCCGCCCAGCTCCGCCATGGCGTCGCGCATGGCGGCCAGATCCACCACGGCGGGGACCCCCGTGAAGTCCTGCATGAGGACGCGCGCCGGCCGGAAGGGAATCTCGCGGTCGGACGTCCGGTCCGTCACCCAGCGGGCCACGGCGTGCAGGTCGTCGGCGGTCACCGTGCGCCCGTCTTCGTGGCGCAGCAGGTTCTCCAGCAGCACCTTGAGGGAGAACGGCAGGCGGCTGATGTCGCCCAGCCCGCCTTGCGCGGCCTTGGTCAGGCTGTAGTAGGTGTAGTCCGTGCCGTCCACGCTGAGCGTGCGGCGGCACCCGAAGGTGTCGTGTGCTTCGGCCATGGCGTCCTCCTGCGCTGCTCGCGGCGGTGCCGGCGCTATCCTCAACGTCGCGCTTAGACCACATCACACGCGGCTTGTCCAGACGGGGCGGCACGCCACGGAGCCCGCACGCGTGTTGTGCCTCGGGGCCCGTCCCCTTATTCTGCGCGGGGGCGCCGGCTGGTAGAGAGGGACACGAGCGATGGCCTATTCCGAATACAAGGTCCTGGAGGTTTCCGAGAGCGCCCTGGGAACCGTTTTCCTGGGCGCCGCGGGGCTGCCGCTGGAGCGGCTGGAGGCCACCCTCAACGAGCAGGCCGCCCACGGGTGGCAGCTTGTCTTCCAGGTCATCGAATCCAAGCGCCTGTGGCTCTTCTGGACGCGTGAAGTGGTTATCATAACGCTGGGACGCTGATTTGAACCTTTCCGACGACGATCAGTTGATGGCCCGGGAGCGCGCCATCCGGGATCGCGTGCGCGCCCTGTCCGAGGATGCCCGCCAGACCTTCTATCACCGGCTCCGCAAGGAAGCACGCGACCCGGACACCTACGCCGTCCTCAACTATCTGATGCTGGCAGGGCTGCACCACTACTACCTGGGCCGCTGGTGGCGCGGCACGGCGAATCTGGTGGTCTTCCTGGCCGGGGTGGCGATCGCCCTGACCACGGCGCCCTTCATCGGCGCCGGCCTCGTGGTGCTGGTTTTCGTCATCGAGTTACCGCAGCTTTTCCGCGCCCAGCGCATCGTGGCCGAGTACAACCTGGCCCTCCAGGAGCGTCTCAT
>CAJXLG010000108.1 GCA_913055885.1 uncultured Rhodospirillales bacterium | reverse complement strand
CCCCCCTTGCCCGGGGGCCGGAGGCCGGTGCCTACAGGGCAACCGCGCCGGCGAGGGAAAGGGAAAAAGAATGTTTCCGGGTGGGCGCATGGTACGGGCGGGGCGGCCTGGGTGGAAAGACGCCCACAGCTCAACGCCATGCGACATAATGGAACCCTGTTCCGGAGTGCCACCGGTGGCACAACATCGTTGCTGAGGTGCTCCGCCGAAGGTGGAGCCTCGATGCTTCGAGGCTCTTTCCGTTGGAAAGAGCACCTCAGCATGACGCGACACAAGGACGGCCGAAAAAGCGGGGAATGTCCTGGTATCGGCCCGTTGCAGCGGGGCGTGACGGCGTGGTTCAATACGACGGCATCCAGGGTTCCGGGAGGCCGCCGTGGAACACATCGCCAACGTGCATATCGAAAAGCTGCCCGAAGGCGTCTATCTGGCGACCAGCGACGATATTCCCGGCCTGGTGGCGCAGGGGCGTACTGTAACCGAGACCCTGGAAATCGCCCGGGATGTGGCCCGCCGGCTGATCGAGGCCCGGGCCGAGAACGGAGAGGCGGTGAATCCCGGCGAGATCACGGATGCTTGTGATCTCCCGCTGGTGGTCGAGGCCTGAATTGGGCCGGCTCGCCGGCTTCAAATACCGGGACGGGGTCAAAAAGCGCAAGAGGCACGGCTTTCGGTTCGACCGGCAGGCGGCGGGAAGCCATGAAATCTGGTTCAATCCCGACACCGGCCATTACACGACCATTCCCAACCATCCCGGCGACCTTCCGGAAGGCACGCTGCGGGCCATCCTGCGACAGGCCGGCCTTGCCCCGGAGGCCTTCCTGCAAGCGTGATGGCATGGTCCGGAGGGGGGAGACCCCTCAGCCGCCGCCCCGATGGACGCCCCGGGAGCGCCCGCCGTCACACATCCGGCGTGCCGCCGGCGGCGCGGAGGTTGTCGCGGGCGGTGTTCGTATCCGGATGGTCCGGGCTGAGCTTTTCGGCCCAAACGCGCAGGGCGCGCTCGAAATACTGGCGGGCGGCGGGCAGGTCGCCCTCGGCCCAAGCCACGCAGCCAAGGTTGTTGCGGTCTCTGGCGACGTGGGGATCGTCCGGGCCGTGGGTGTTTTCGTCGATCGCCAGGGCGCGCTCAAGATACCGGCGGGCGGCGAGCAGGCCGCCCTCATAATAGGCCAAACTGCCCAGGTTGTTGAGGCGGGTGGCAACCATGGGATGGTCCGGGCCGTGGGTGTTTTCGTCGATTGCCAGGGCGCGCTCAAAATAGTCGCGGGCGGCGGGCAGATCACCCTCGTCCTGGGCCACGCTGCCCAGGTTGTTGAGGCAGGCGGCGACATGGGAATGCTCCGGGCCGTAGGCCTGTTGTGCGTTGTCCAGGGCGCGCTGGTAGTGCGCGCGGGCGGCCCCATGGGCCGCCACCATGTGGGCATGATAGCCGAGTTCGGTGAACAGCCAACCGGCGTTGGCCGGGGCCCCGCGCTTTTCCGCTTCGACGGCGGCATGGTCCACATGGGGCTGCAAGGGGACGAAGGGCGCGGGCAGGCCACCTTGATTGATTTCGTAAGCCTTGCGCTTCAAGGCATCTTCCCCCGCCGCCTGCGCCGTTTCCCCTTCCGTCGCCGTCCGCCAGGCGAAGCGGGCCACCAGCCGGTGCATCTGCCAGGCATCTTCGGCCTGCCGTTCCAGGAGCCCCAGGGCGGCGAGGCGGTTCAGGGCGTCGTGCACGGTCTTTTCGCCCGCGTCGTTCGGTGCCGTGGCCCGCAACACGCCCCCCGGGATGGATTCCCCCGGCGCGAAGCAGGCGGCGCGGGTGAGCATTTCCCGGGCCAGGGCATCCGTGTCCCGGTCTGTATCAAGGCGACTGAGACTCAACCAGAAACTCTGCGCGACACCCTTTTCCTGGACCGTTTCGGGGGTTTGCTCACCCTGGAGCGCGGGGTGGTCCAGGACGCTGTACGCGCGCAGATCGGCGAGATATTGTTCCGGTTGCCCCGCCTTGAGGGGGTGGCAATCTTCCAGGTAATCAGCCGTCAGGCGCAGGGCGATGGGCAGGTCCCCCAGTGCGTCCGCGATGGCGTCCAGGTTCGCATCGTTGGCCGACAGGTCCGGGCGACCACGCCGCAACAACGCGATGCTTTGCGCCCGGGCAAGGGTGCCCAGGGTATGCTGCGTTACCTCGACGCCCGGGGGCCACGTGTTGCGCCGGCTGGTTACCAGCACCCTGGCTTCCCCGTTCGACGGCCGCCAACGGTGCAGAACGTCGGCGTTTTCACAGTTGTCCAGAACGATCAGCCTCGGTACGGGTTCCTGCCAGGCCTCCCACACCGCGTTGATGTTTTCCTGCTGGCTTTGCGGCTCCCCGTGCCGCCAGAGGTCAAGACACCATTGGGCCCCGCATTCGGCGACCTGGCTGCGCAGGGTGTCCTCGTCTTCCGCCGACAGCCAGAACACGCCGCCCCGGAAAAACCGGCCGTAGCGGTGAACAAACTCGGTCGCGAGTTCCGTCTTGCCGATGCCGCCCCATCCCGTCGCCGCGACCGGCCGGCCCACGGCGGCGGTGCTGTTTTCTTTCAGGGAACGTGCCAGCGCCATAAGCTCTTCCGCACGACCCACGAAAGCCTGGTCCGCTTGGGGGATATGGGCGCGGGGCCTCGGGATGGGGCCCCGGTCCGGAAGATGGCGAACCGGCATGAACGCCAGACTGCGACGCGCCCCGGCGGCCGTCCGCAGAACACCGGGCGCTGCCCGGGCGGCCCCGTCAAGGAGCTTCCAGATGACAAAGTTTTCCAGGATACTCACCGCGAGCCACCCCAGGTTCCGCGCCAACACTGGCTACAGCTTATAGTAAGCCCGGGCCGGGGGAAAGGGGCGAAAGCGGCTCGGAGAGCCGTCACACCTACTCCCCCAGAACATCCCGGCGCAGCAGGGCGTTGACCCGGGTCTGCCAGCCCTTGCCCGTGGCCCGCAGGGCCTCGACGAGGTCGGCGTCCGGGCGCAGGGTGACCTGTCGCTTGGGGGCTTCCGAACGCGGGCGGCCGTCCCGGGCCTTTTCCACCCGGTCCACCACCGTTTCGACGGCTTCGCCGCCCTCGAACCGCGCCCCACGGTCGAGCACGTCGTCCGTCAGCTCCGGCGCGTCGTCCGGGTCACCCCATTCGGTCACGGAACCTTGCGACTTCCCGGGCATTGGCCTTCCTCATGCTGAGGATCCGCCGGTCACCGTCACGGGGGAGCAGACCACAACCATGACACGGCCGCTCAACCAGCCCATGGTTGTGTAGCGTGGCTCGCCATGGTCCGCGCGATCATCGGCGAGGTGATATTGGGCGCGGCAAACACATGCTTGGCGTCGGCAAAGTCGAGCCCCCGATGATGAAGGGTCAGGGCCCGCTTGCCCTCATCCCAACTGATCACCCGTTTATTGCAGGGACAAAAACAAGCCGCGCCAACCCTGCCCTTCCCCCGGGCCTCCGTCTTGCCGGCCGAAGCCGCGACACGCCGGCCGCCTCACGCTTCCACCACCACCCGGTTCCGGCCCTGTTCCTTGGCGGTGTAGAGGGCGTCGTCGGCGCGGGCGACGCAGATTTCCCCGGTGTCGTCGGCGCGATAAGGGGTGACGCCGACGCTGATGGTGATGGTGAGCGTGGTGTCGTCCCACGGGACGGCGAGATCGGCGACGGCGCGGCGCAGGCGCTCGGCCGCCTCGTGCGCGGCGTCGGCGTCGGCGCCGGGGAAGAGTACCAGGAACTCCTCGCCGCCCCAGCGCGCCACGATGTCGTAGCCGCGCAGGCCGTCGGCGAGCGCCCGGCCCACGCGTTCCAGCACGGCGTCCCCGGCCTCGTGGCCGTGCCGGTCGTTGATGGTCTTGAAGCGGTCCAGGTCCGCCATGGCGACGGCGAAACCGGGCGCCCCGGCGGCGGCGCGCGCCGCTTCCGCCTCCAGGCGCTCTTCCATGGCGCGGCGGTTGGGCAGGCCGGTGAGGGCGTCCGTGCGCGTCTCTTCCGCCAGCTCGCGGTTGGTCTCGCGCAGCTCGTATTGCTGCCGGTCGCTGATGCGCGTCACCCGCTCGAACTGGTGCGCCAGATGGAGGTATTTCTCCGCCAGCCAGCGCACCTCCCCCATGAGCGGGTTGCCCTCGTTGGCCGGGTCCGCTTCCAGGGCGGCGAGGCGCTCACGCACCGCCCGCGTGTCGTCCGTGTCCCAGGGGTCGTCGTCGCTCACGAAGCCGTCACCCACACCGCGAATGGCCACAGGCCGTACAGGTGTCGCAGCCTTCCTGCCGCACCAGGGCGGGCTGGCCGCAGCGCGGGCACGCGGCGCCCGGGGGGTCGCCCGCCGACGCGGCGCTACCGGGCGCCGTCCCGCCCGCCTCCAGGGCGCGCAGCCCGCCCGGCGGCAGGAAGCCCACGTCCACCATGTGGCGCTCGATGATATCGCCGATGGCGGCCGGGACGGAAGGCACGTAGCGCCCCTGCATCCAGGCGCCGCCGCGCGGGTCGAACACGGCCTTCAGCTCCTCGGCGACGAAGGCCACGTCGCCGCCGCGCCGGAACACGGCCGAGATCATGCGCGTCAGCGCCACCGTCCAGGCGTAGTGCTCCATGTTCTTGGAGTTGATGAAGATCTCGAAGGGTCGCCGCACGCCGTCGCGCACCACGTCGTTGATGGTGACGTAGATGGCGTGGTCGCTGTCCGGCCAGCGCAGCTTGTAGGTGCGCCCGGGGATCACTTCCGGCCGCGCCATGGGCAGGCTGGGATCGGGACAGCCCGTGGCGTCCCCTTCCGGTTCCGCGTCGCCCTCCGGCGCGTCGCGTCCCCCGCCTTCGTCCGCGTCGCCGGACCGCAGCACGGCCCCCGTCACCGGGTTGGGGCGGTAGGTGGTGCAGCCCTTGCAGCCCAGGGCGTGGGCCTGCCGGTAGACGTCCTTGAAGCGGTCGAAGGGGATGTCGGCGGGCAGGTTGATGGTCTTGGAGATGGCGGCGTCCACGTACTTCTGCGCCGCCGCCTGCATGACCAGGTGGTCGTGCGGCGCCAGATCCCCGGCGGTGACGAAGACGCCTTCCGGCGGGGCGGCGTCGCCGTTCCGCTGCCGCCACAGGGCCCAGGCGTAGTCGGCCACCGCCTCCTCGCGCCGCCCGCCGTCGGCCTGCTGCACGGCGCGGCGGTAGGTGTAGCTGAACACCGGCTCCAGGCCCGAGGACACGTTGTCGGCGAAAAGCGACGTGGTGCCCGTGGGGGCGATGGAGGTGAGCAGGGCGTTGCGGATGCCGTTGTCGGCGACGGCCCGGCGCACGTCGTCGTCCAGCGTCCGGACCATGGGCGCGTCCAGGTACTTTTCGCGGTCGAACAGGGGGAAGGGGCCCTTTTCCGCCGCCAGGTGCGCCGAGGCCAGATAGGCCTCGCGGCGGATGCGCCCCAGCCACCGCTCCAGGAGGCCGACGGCCTCGCGGCTGGCGTAGCGCACGCCCAGCATGGCCAGGGCGTCGGCCAGCCCGGTTATGCCCAGCCCGATGCGGCGCTTGGTGCGCGCTTCCCCGGCCTGGGCGTCCAGGGGGAAACGCGACGCGTCGATGGCGTTGTCCAGCAGGCGCACGGCGTCGGGTACCACGGCCGCCAGCGCGGCCTCGTCCAGGACGGCGTCGGCCTCGAAGGGCCGGTTGACGAAGCGCGCCAGGTTCAGCGAGCCCAACAGGCACGCGCCGTAGGGGGGCAACGGCTGCTCGCCGCATGGGTTGGTCGCGTTGATGGTTTCCGCATAATAGAGGTTGTTCTGCGCGTTCACCCGGTCGATGAAGATGACGCCGGGCTCGGCGTAGGCGTAGGTGGCGCGCATGATGCGCTCCCACAGGTCGCGGGCGCGCACCGTGCGGTACACGGTGCCGTCGAAGGCGAGCGCCCACGCCGTGTCCTGTTCCACGGCCCGCATGAAGGCGTCGGGCACCAGGACGGAGAGGTTGAACATGCGCAGCCGCCCCGGCTCCGCCTTGGCGTCCACGAAGGCCTCGATGTCGGGATGGTCCACGCGCAGGCAGCCCATCATGGCGCCGCGCCGGGCGCCCGCCGACAGGATGGTGCGGCACATGGCATCCCACACGTCCATGAAGCTGAGGGGGCCGGAGGCGTCGGCGCCCACGCTTTCCACCCGCGCCCCCTTGGGCCGGAGGGTGGAGAAGTCGTAGCCGATGCCGCCGCCCTGCTGCATGGTGACGGCGGCTTCGCGGAGCTGGTCGAAGATGCCGTCCAGGCTGTCGGGCACCGTGCCCATGACGAAACAGTTGAACAGCGTCACGTTGCGGTCCGTCCCGGCGCCCGCCAGGATGCGGCCCGCGGGCAGGAAGCGGAAATCCGAAAGGGCCGCGTAAAAACGCCGCGTCCAGGTTTCCGGGTCGGCCTCGTGCGCCGCCAGGGCCTCCGCCACGCGCTGCCAGGTGTCGGCCACGGTGCGGTCCACGGGCGTGCCGTCCGCCGTCTTGAGGCGGTATTTCATGTCCCAGATCTGGTGGGCGATGGCGGCCGTGTGGGGCATCACGACGCTCCTTCCGCCGGGGGCTTTCCGCCCTCCGGATCGGCGGCGGCGTCCGTTCGCGGCAGCCAGGGATGGCGCTCGCGCGCCTCCGCCTCCAGGCGGCGGGTGGCCTCTTCCGTCCGGGCGCGCAGGGTTTCCGTGAAGGTGGTGCGGTCCAGGCCCGGCTCGATGGGCGGCAGGAATTCCAGGGTGATGGTGCCCGGGCGCTTGACCACCTTGTGCCGGCCCCAGAACAGCCCCGAGTTCACCGCCACCGGCACCACGGGCACGTTGAGCCGGCTGTACAGGGCGTGGACGCCGGGATGGTGCCTGCCGTGCTGCCCCGGCGGCATGCGTGTCCCCTCGGGGAAGATGACGATCCACTGGCCGTGGGCCAGGGCGTGTTCGGCCCCCGCCACCATGTGCCGGAGCGCCTTGCTGCCGGCGGCGCGGTCCACGGCGATGCAGCCCGCCTTGAGGAGGTAGCGGCCGAACAGCGGGATGTGGGTAAGCTCCTTCTTGAGGACGAAGGCGGGATTCCAAAAAAGCGGATGAAAAATCAGCGTATCCCAGGCGGACTGGTGCTTGGCGGCGATGATGGCCGGCCCTTCGGGCAGGTTCTCGCGGCCCCGGATCTCGTGGCGCACGCCGGCCAGGACGGCGAGGCCGCGGTGGACGCCGGCGAGCCAGAAATTGGCCACGCCCAGGGCCGGGCGCGACGGGCCCGGGAGGGCGGGACTGCCGGCCACCGCCATGAAGGCCGTCCAGACGTAGAAGAAGACGGTGAAGACCGCCCCGCGCAGCAGCATCATGGCGTCCCTCCTTCCGCCGCCAGGGCCTCGGCGTTGCGCGCCCGGCGCTCGGGATGCGGCCGGTCGCGCGGCATGAGCCCGTGGGCGCGGACCAGCGTGATGAGATACTTGGTGTATTCCTCGGCCAGCAGCGAGGCCGTGCCCGGCCACTGCCACCAGTGCGCCACCTTCACCCGGTCGGGGAAGACGGGGTGGGGGATGATGGTGACCTCGGGCATGGCGCGCCGGAACACCAGCAGGCTGCGCGGCATGTGGTAGTTGGCGGTCACCAGGCGCATGGAGCCGTAGCCCTGGCGTTCCATCCAGCGGGCCGTCTCCCGGGCGTTGCCCACGGTGTCGCCCGCCGTGTAGCCCAGGGCCACGCAGCACTCCAGCTCGTCCGGGGCGCGCTTGGACAGTTCGAGGAGCCGCGACACCTCGGTGCCGTGATAGACGCCCGAGACAAAGAGCTTCTTGCCGCGGTGTCGGGCCAGCAGGTCGATGCCCGTGGCGACGCGCTCGCTGCCCCCGGTGAGGACGACGATGGCGTCGCTCTTGCTGGTGCGGTCGTGGACACGGCCGGGGATCTGGCCGGTGAACCAGACCAGCCCGGCGAACCACGCCCCCGCCAGGACCAGGGCGCCCGTGGCGGTCCAGACGAAGAGGCGCCACCGCCGCCGCGGCCGCCGGTAGAGGTAACGGGTCCCGCGCGCCATCATCCGTCCTGCCTACGGCAGACGGGCCAGGGTGCGCAATACCGTGAAGCGGGCCGTCACGGCGGAGAGCAGGGTGACGGCCGGCACCAGGGCGGCCAGGGCGAGCCAGTCGCGCGCGCCCAGATTCAGGGCGGGCACCAGGCCGCCGGGCATTTCCGTGGCGAAGTGGTCCAGCCCCAGGAGGGTGGGCGCCGCCAGGACCAGGCCGATGAGGGCGCCGCGCAGGCCCAGGGCCGTGGCGTGGCGCGAGAACTGGCGCGCCACGTAGGCGTCCGGCGCGCCCACGATGTGCAGCACCTCGATGGCCTCGTAGTGGATGGCCAGCCCGGTGCGGGTGGCGTAGATCACGGTGGCCGCCATGGCCAGCACGATGAGCCCGAGGATGACGATGGCCACGGTCTCCACGGAGCGGGCCAGCCGCGCCAGGTCGGCCAGCCACAGGCCGTGGTCGTCCACGGCGGCCTTGTCGTCCACGGCCTTGAGCCGGACCTTC
>CAJXLG010000107.1 GCA_913055885.1 uncultured Rhodospirillales bacterium | reverse complement strand
GACAACGTCCTTCGAGGCTCCGCCTTCGGCGGAGCACCTCAGGACGACGTCCTTCGAGGCCGCGCCGAACGGGTGGGGGATGTCCCGGCCGCCCACGCCTTGCATCGCCTACATCGAAACGGTAGCCTGTGCCGATCCTCGTGCGGGGGCGCGGTGCGGCACGAGGGTTTGGTGAGGCACAGCTTCCCGGGGGAACCCCTATGACCCTCAAGGCCGGCATGGCCGCGGTTCTCGGGCCGTCGCGCCGGAGCCGCGCCGGTCCGCGGCGCGGTCCCCTTGTGGCCGCCCTGATCGCGGCGGCCGGCGTCGCGGCGGCGGCGGGTCCGGCGCATGCCGTGAACACCTTCCTGGCGCTGGGCACCGGCTCCCCCGACGGCACCTATTATCCCGTCGGCCGCTCCGTGTGCGACCTGGTGAACGCGAGGCGCCTGGAGCACGGCATCCGCTGCCTTGCCTATCCCTCCGGCGGCTCCGTCTACAACATCCAGGCCATCCGCTCCGGCTCCCTGGAGCTGGGCATGACGCGGTCCGACCTCGCCTACCAGGCACGCCAGGGCGAGGGCCCCTTCCGGGCCACGGGCGCCTATCGCGGCCTGCGGGTGGTGGCCGCCCTGTACAGCATGCCGGTCGCCATCATCGTGCCGCGCGACAGCGATATCGGGACCTTCCGGGACCTTCCGGGGCACATCCTGAACGCCGGCAATCAGGGCTCGGGCAAGCGCGCCCTGGTCCGGGTCCTGATGGATACCATGGACTGGGACAGGGACGACTTCGAGAAGGTGACGGCCCTCAACACCCGCGACATGGGCGACGCTTTCTGCCGCGGCGAGGTGGATGTCCTGGTGGAGGCCCTGGGCCACCCGGCGCCCTTCTACGAGCGCATGATCGGTGACTGCGGGGGCCGTTTCGTCCACCTCCCCGAGGCCGTCATCAAGCGCCTGCTCAAGGCCCACCCGTCCTACAGCCGGCTGGCCATTCCGGGCGGCCTGTATCCGGACACACCGGAGTCCATCAAGACCTTCGGCTTCCGCGCCGTGCTGGCCACGGGCAAACGCATCGCCCCGCAAGCCATTCGCACCTTGGCGCGTGCCCTGTTCGGCGACGTCCGCCGCCTGCGGCGCGCGGCCGCCGCCCTGTCGCGCGCCAGGCCCGACGCCATGCTGTCGCGCGGCATCACCGTGCCCATCCACCGGGGCGCCCGCGCCTACTATGAGGCCGAGGGCCTGCCCTATCGCCAGGTTCCCACGGGCAAGAGCGAGCCATGACTCCTGCTTTCCGGCCGCGCATCGCCGCGTTCCTCCTGCTCCTGCCCCTGGCCGCCTGCATGCGGACGAACGGGGGCGACGTGTCCGGCAAGGAAATCAACCCCCTCGGCGGCAGGGCGGGCGGCATCGATCTCGCGTCACGCGTCGCCCCCGGGCAGCAGGACGACACGGTGCCGCGGCGCTACATGGAAAAGGGCCTGGAACGCCTGCAGGCGGGGGAGCTGGAAAAGGCCTCGGACCTGTTCAACAAGGCCCTCAAGCTGGCGCCGGAATCCGCCAACCTCCACCTGCTGAACGGCCTCACCTACCACCTCATGGACAAGCGGGGGAACAAGACCAAGGCGGCCCTGGCGGCCCGGGGCTACCGCCAGGCCCTCGCGTTCAACCCGGACAACTGGATCGCCGCCTACTACCTGGGCCACCTCAAACTGGAACAGCGCAAGTTCCGCAAGGCGCAGCAGTGGTTCGCCGAGGCCCTTCTGTACCGGCCGGACGACCCCGGCATCCTGTACAACATGGTGGTGGCCTCCTACTACGCCGGCGACCCGGGAACGGCGGCCGGCGTGCTCGACCACCTGAAACGCTTCGAGCCCGACAGCCGCCGGGTGCTGCGCGCCGACGCCATGGTGCGCGCCGCTTTGGGACGCCGGGACGCGGCGCGCGAAAGCCTGAAGGCCTTCGCCGACAAGGCACCCGCGGTCACTGTCAAGCGGGTCAAGCACCGCCTGAAGCAGTGGAACAGCTTCCTGGAATGGCAGGAGAAACAGGACGGCGGAGCGGCCGAGAGCACCACCACCAGCGACGGCGCCGGAAAGGCGGCCGGCGCGGCCGGCACCGCGAGCGGCAGGGCGGCGTCGCGCGTGCGCGGTCCGTCGGCCGCCACCATGCCCGACACTTCGGGCGGCGGCGGGAAACCGGCGAACGACATGGTGATCGTGGACGTGGTCATCATCCGCACGGAAGAGGACGTGCGGACCTCGCGCGGGGTGAACCTGCTGGAGAACCTGAAGATCCAGTTCGGCGGCCCGCAGATGGACAACCGGGACCAGAACGTGTTCCCCGCTTACCAGAGGCGGACCACGAACAACAACGCCCCCGGCCGCACCATCATCCAGACCCTCACCGTCCCGTCGCTGAGCTATTCCCTCAACATCGCCAACGCCACCACGACGCGCAACGAGATCCTGGCGCGCCCCACCCTGGTGGCGCGGTCGGGCGAGATGAGCCGCTTCTTCTCCGGCACACAGATCGACGCCGCCGCCACCTCGGGCGGCGACGGGGACTCCGTGCAGATCGAGAAGGAGGTGGGTGTGGGCCTCCGGGTGCAGCCCAAGCTGCGCGCCGACGACATGGTGGAGCTGGACGTCAAGGCGGAGCGCACCTTCCTCAAGGCGCCGTCCCGCTCCATCGACTTCACCTTCAAGCTGGAGACCTCCAAGACCCTGGTGAATGCCGACGTGGTCATGAACTATGGCAACACCCTCGTGCTCTCGGGCCTGAGCGAGAAGGAAACGGAACGCGGGCGCAACGGCGTTCCCTTCCTCCAGGACATTCCCGGGGTGCAGTACTTCTTCTCCGAGCTCTCCACGCGCAACTTCCAGAAGTCGGTGCTCATCCTGCTGACGCCGCGCCGGCCCGCCTATGTCTATAAGCAGGGCCGGACCGCGGGGGCCACGGGCGACGGCAGGGCCGGCGCCCGGAGCGACAATGCCGTCGCCGAGCTCAAGGCGCGCTATGCCGACTGGTTCCGGCCCTATCCCAACTGGGCCTCCATCTTTCATCACATGCAGTCGAACCAGCTCTACCGCGAGTTCCGAACCGGGGACGTCACCCTGGAGCAATGGTCCAACATGACGAAGCTTGAGAACCGCGTGATCCAGGCCATGCACTTCTTCCACTGGTAGGCCCGTCATGATCCTTCCCGCTTCGCCCCGCCGCGCCGCCGCCTGTCTCGCCGCCCTGGCAACGCTGGGCGCGGGAATGGTGGCGGGGCCGGCCAGGGCCGTGCCCAATGAAAAGGACGTGGCGCAGGTGGCGGCCGGCGTCGCCTGCCCCATGTGCGACCTGCGCTATGCCAACTTCAACGGCGCCGACCTGGCCAACCAGAACCTCACGGGCGCCTATCTCTTCGGCACGACCTTCCGCCGCACGGACCTCGCCGGCATCGACCTCAAGAGCGCCACCCTCATCCGGGCCGACCTGGAGCGCGCCGACCTGACCAGGGCGAACCTCAAGAAGGCCAACCTCTCGGGCGCCCGGCTGTACGGCGCCACGCTGCGCCACGCCGACCTCTCCTTCGCCCTGGGCCGGGGCGCCGATCTGGAGGCGGCGGCGCTCACCTACGCCGACCTGACGACCGCGGAGCTCGCGGGGGCCAATCTGATCAACGCCTTCGCCACCCACGCCCGCATGCCCAACATCCGGCTCACGGGGGTCACGGCCCACGACGCCGACTTCACCACCAGCAACCTGACCAACGCCGACCTGCGCGGCGCCGACCTGCGCGGCGCCGACCTCACCATGACCAACCTGCGCGGCGCCGACCTGCGCGGCGCCGATCTCACGGGGGCGGTCCTGCGCTACGCCGACCTGGAGGACGCCGACCTAACGGGGGCCACCCTGCGCAATACCCGCATCGTGGGCGCCAACCTGCGCCGGGCCCGGCTCGCCCGGACGGACCTCCGGGGCGCCACCGTCAGCGGCAACGCCACCGCCGGCACCATCTTCTGCGGCGCCGTGCGCTCCGACGGCCGCCGCGAACCGGCCTGTGACAGCGGGAAGGGACGATGAACGCCACGCGGCACGGGCTTCTCCTGTGGCTGACCCCGGCCATCACGGCCACGCTGGCGCTCGCCCTGCTGCTGGCCGCCTATCTCGACGGCTACAAGTTCGAGCGCGCCCTTCTGGACCTGACCCAGTCACGCGCCGGCTTCATCCTCCGCACCCTGGAACGCACCGCCGAGAGCAACCTGCGCCTGGGCCTGCCGCTGGAAAGCCTCGACCACATCCGCGGCACCCTCAACCGCGAGGCCGCCGCCGACCCGGAACTCCTGTCCATTTCCGTCTATGACACCCGGGGGCGGGCCGTCCTTTCCACCAACCGCACGCACGAGGGCCGGCGGGCGCCGGAA
Source organism: uncultured Rhodospirillales bacterium (assembly GCA_913055885.1). Lineage (GTDB taxonomy): Bacteria > Pseudomonadota > Alphaproteobacteria > Rhodospirillales > CAJXLG01 > CAJXLG01. The sequence goes on along the minus strand of CAJXLG010000107.1, from coordinate 4,112 downwards.
CGCTGGCGCGACGCCCTGCCCGGCGGCAAGGACAGGGTGTGGCGCCGCGAGGTGCCCCACACCCTGGTCCTGGGCATGCCGCTCCAGGATGCCCTGGGGGAAACGGCCGGCACCATCGTCCTGCGCTACGACCTCGCCCACATCCAGGCCATCGCCGGCACCCTCAACCGTACCCTGCTGGTGGGGGCGCTGGTCCTGGCCGCCGTCTTCACCGTGCCCGTGGCTGTCGCCGCCTACATGCTCCTGCGGCCCGTGTCGCGCGGCGCCAACGCCATGGCCGACGAGCTGGAGGCGGCCGCCTCGGCCGACGACCCGGCAACCGTCCCCCCCGCCCGCGTGCCCGACGGCGCGCCGCTGGCCAACAGCTATCCCGGCTTCCGGCGCGCTGTCCTGAACGCCCTGGCGCCCACGGGCGGCGCCGGGCCGACCAGCCCGCACCCCCGAACCGGCGGCGCGGGGGCGCCATGACCACCGACGCCGGGAGTCCCGAGGCCCGCTCCCGCCGGGCCAGCGAACGCATCGCCCGCCGCCTGATGGCGGCGACGCTGGTGGCGCTGGCCGCCGCCCTGGTGCTCCTGTCCGCCTACGCCCTGGAACACTTCGAGCGCCGCCTGGGGCCGCAGGTGTCCCACAAGGCCGAGGCCGTGGGACGCGTGGTGGCGAGCGACATCGACCATGCCCTGGACCTGGGCATCCCCCTGAACCGGCTGCGCGGCATGGACGCCTACCTGGAAAACGTCATGGCCGACGCCGGGGAGGTCACCTTCGTCGTCGTGGGCGACGGCGAGGGGCGGGTCCTCTATGCGGCGGGGCCCGACGCCGCCGAGGGACGGCGGCTGGTGGAGCGCCTGCACGCCGGCGACGGCCGCCACGGCTCGGCCGGCCGCCTGGGGGACTTCTTCCACGCCGCCGTGCCCGTGGACAAGGGAACCGAGGGCGGGCCCGGCGTCCACCTGGGCGCGCCGCGCAGCCTGGTGCACGATCTGCTCAAGGACCTGTCGGCGGATGTCCTGACGGTCTTCCTGGTGGGCCTCTTCGCCGCCTATGAGATCCTGTCGGCCGTGCTCGCCCTCAAGCTGGGGCGGCCCCTGTCGCTCATCGGGCGGGCCATGCGGCGGGCGGCACAGAGCGATTTCGCCCACCGCCTTCCGGAAATCGGCGCCGGCGAGGTCCGGCGCCTGCAGCACGCCGTCAACGGCGTCCTGGACCGGGTGGCCGGCCGGGCCGGCAGCCCGGGCGAGACCCTGTCGCAGCCCAGCCTGGCCGCCATGCGGGCGCCGCTGATCCTGTTCGTCTTCGGCGAGGAATTGTCGCGCGCCTTCCTGCCGCTCTATGTGGATTCCGTCTACAGCCCCGTTCCCGGGCTGTCGCGCGAGATGGTGCTGGGCCTGCCCATCGCCGCCTTCATGGCGGCCATCGCCGTGATGACCCTGTTCACCGGCACCTGGCTCAGCCGCGCCGGGCCCCGGCGGCTCTTCCTGCTGGCCGTGATTCCGGGCGTCGCCGGCCACGTGGGCACGGCCCTGGCAACGGGCATCTACGACCTGGTGCTGTGGCGGGTGCTGGCCGCCGTGGGCTACGCCATGGCCACCATGAGCGCCCAGGCCTATATCCTCGCCGTCACGGAGCGCACCGGCACCCGGGCCAGCGGTCTCGCCGGCTTCGTGGGCGCCGTCATGGTGGCCGCCATCGCCGGCACCTCCATCGGCGCCATGCTGGCCGACCGCATCGGCTACCGCCCCACCTTCGTCCTCGCCGCTGTCATGGTGGCCCTTGGCGGCGTCCTCTTCGCCCGCCTGGTGAGCGATGCCGAGGGCCGCCACGAGACCGAGCGCACCCGCCTCACCTGGCGGGATGCCGGGCGCGTCCTGGCCAACCGCCGTTTCGCCGGCGTGGTGGTGTTCATCGCCATGCCCGCCAAGATCATCCTCACGGGCTTCCTGTTCTTCCTGGTGCCGCTGCACCTGGTGACGGACCTGGGGGCGTCGCAGTCGGCCACCGGGCGCATCATGATGGCCTATTTCGTCGCCATGGTGGTGGTGGCCCCCGCCGTGGGACGGCTGGTGGACCGCAGCGGCCGCTACCACCTGGCCATCGCGGCCGGCGGCCTGATCGCCGGAATCGGCCCCCTTGTCCTGCCCGTCCACGACACCGCCCTCACCGTGCTGGGCGCCGTGATCGCCCTGGGCGTGGGCCAAGCCCTGAGCACGGCGCCCATGCAGGCGCTCGCCGTCCACGTCACCGAGCGTGCCGACAGCGACATTCCCGCCAGCCTGACGTCGGCCGTGCTGCGCGTGATGGAGCGGGTGGGCAGCGCCGTGGGGCCGTTCCTGGCGGGCGGCCTGGTGGCCGGCCTCACCCTGCCGCAGACGGCGGCCGGGCTGGGCCTGCTCATGGTGGTGGCGACCCTCGTGTTCCTGGCGGTCGAGGGCGTCGCCAACGGCCCTTGGCCGCGGCGCGCGGAGGTGCCCTCATGACCCCCATCAACCGTCGAGAGATGCTGGCGGGCCTGCTGGGCCTGGGCGGGCTGGCGCTGCCGCGCCCGGCCCGGGCGGCGGCGGCCGAAAAGCCGTGGCACATCTTCATGGTGGTGTGGCGCGGCGAGGAGAGCGCCACGCGCGGCTTCCAGCACTATTTCCGGCGCCGCGACCTGCCCGTCGAGTTCACCGTGCGCGACTGTGCCCGGGACGCCGGCCGCCTGCCCGGCTTCGTGGACGAGATCAAGGCGGCGCGGCCGGACCTGGTGGTGACCTGGGGCACCACGGTGACCCTCAACGTCCTGGGCCGTCACGACGCCGTGGACCCGGCGAGGCACGTCACCGACATCCCGGCCGTGTTCATGATCGTGTCGCAGCCCGTGGGCGCCGGCATCGTCCCGTCCTTCGACGGCTCGGGCCGCAACGTGGCGGGCACCCGCTACCTGGTGCGCGAGAAGGTGCAGGTGCAGGCGGCGCGGCGCTATTTCGACTTCAACACCCTGGGGGTGATCTACAATCCCAACGAGGCCAACGCCCGCGTGAGCGTGCAGCGGCTCAAGGACCTCCAGGCGGAGATGGACCTGACGGTGCTGGCGAAGCCCGTGCCCCTGGACGCCGACGACAAACCGCGCCCGGAGGCCCTGCCCGGTCTGGTGGCGGACCTGGCGGCGGCCGGCGCGGACCTGCTGTATCAGCCGCCGGATTCCTTCCTGATGACCCGGAAGGAACGCCTCACGGGCGCCGCGCTGGAACACGGCCTGCCCACGCTGGCCGCCGGCGAGGGGCCCGTGCGCGACGCCCACGCCCTCATGGGCGTGGTCAACCGCTATCGCGTGGTGGGGCAGCTCACCGCCCAGAAGGCCCACAAGATCCTTCTGGGCGAGGGCGATCCGGCGACCATGCCCATCCAGGCGCCGCCCGAATTTGCCATCGTCATCAACATGGCGGCGGCGCGGCGGCTGGCGCTTTATCCGCCCATGGCCCTGTTGCGCATGGCGGAAGTGGTGAAGGAATAGACGGCCCATGAGCGAAGCCCTTGACGAATCCGCCCGGGAGCCCGCCTGGCGCCTTGTCGTCCGGCGGGCTCATTCCGGGGACACGGCCGCCCTGCGCCATCTCTACGGCCAGCTCATCCCCGAGGAACGGCCCGACCCGGACGCCATGGCGGCGCTCCTCGACACCCTGGCCGGCGCCCCGGACAACCGCCTTTTGGTGGGACTCGTGGACGGCACCGTTGTTGCCACCTGCCAGCTCGTGCTGTACGACAATCCGGTGCGCGTGCCCCACCGCAAGGCCATCGTCGATTCCGTGGTGGTGGACGCCGCGTGGCGCGGCCTGGGGATCGGCCACCGCCTGGTGGCCCGCGCATGCGCCGAGCTGGAAACCGAGGGCTGCCGCGTCATCGGGGTATCGGCGGGCTACGAGCGCGCCACCGGGCACCGGCTGTACGAGGGAGCGGGTTTCGTCCGGTACGGCTACCACTTCCTGCGCAAGACGGAGGGCAGCGGAAAGCCATGACCGGCCGCGATGAAAACGACGCCGAGATCGCCCGATTCGAGCAGGAGAGCACGGCGCCGACCCTTTTCGAGCGCGCCCTCTATGCCCTGCGGCTCCCCCCCCCCCCCCCCCCCCCCC
>CAJXLG010000106.1 GCA_913055885.1 uncultured Rhodospirillales bacterium | reverse complement strand
GTGCTCCGCCCAAGGCGGAGCCTCGAAAGATGGCGCCACCCGACGGGCGTTCGAGAAAACATGGGGAATGTCCTGGGTGGCCGCCGCTAGGGTCTCCCCGTTTCCCTGTAACGCCCGTCCGATGGCCTCATCGCCAGGATGGCCGGCATCACGCGGGGCCGCCGTCCGGAACCGCGGCGCCGCCGCACGCGCCCGCGCGCCCCAGGGCCGACCGCAATGCCTCGGGGGTCACCGGCTTGTGCAGAAGGGGCAGCCCCGTCTCCCGCAGGTGGCGCAGGGTTTCCGGCGTGGTATCGCCCGTCAGCAGCACGGCGGGCACCGGCCTGTCGAGGACCTGCCGCAGGGCCGTGATGACGCCGTCCCCCGTCTCGCTGCCGCCCAGGTGGTAGTCGGCGATGACGGCGTCGGGCACCGGCTCGCCGTCGCCCAGCTGCAGCAGGGCGTCCTCGCCGCACGCGGCGTCGGCGGCGCGGGCCCCCAGCTCCGCCAGGCCGCGATTCAGGGCATCACGCACCGAGGGGTCGTCCTCCACAACCAGGATGTGGCACCCTTCGAGGGACGCCGCGTTCGCCGTGTCGGCCGGCGCCGGGATGTCGCCCCCGGCGTGGCGCGGCGCCGTGACGCCGAAGACCGTCGCCCGCCACGGCCGCGACCGGACGGTCACGGGGTGATCCAGCAGGTGGGCGAGCCGGCGCACGATGGCCAGCCCCAGCCCCAGGCCGCGCCCCTTGGCGACGTCGGTGGTGCCGCGCCGGAACTCCTCGAAGATGGCGTCCTGCTCGCCGGGCGGGATACCGGGCCCGTCGTCCCACACCTCCAGGCGCACGTGATCTTCCTGCCGCCGGCATCCCATGAGGACCCGGCCGCCCGGGGCGTGGCTGACGGCGTTGTTGAGCAGGTTGCGCAGGATGCGTTCCAGGAGCACGGGGTCGCTGTCCACCCGCACCCGGCACGCCACCCGGCGCAGGGCGCCGCCCTCCCGTTCCAGGTAGGGCCTATACTCGGCGGCCAGCCGGCTCATGAGGTCATCGACGGCGACCGGCCGGGGCTCGGGCACGGTCATGCCGGCGTCCAGGCGCGACAGGTCCAGGATGCCGTCGAGCAGCGTGCGCATGCTGCCCACGGCCTGGCGGATGTTGCCGGCAAGCTCCGCCTCGGGGCGGCTCCGCAGGCGCTCGTTCAGGCTGTGGCTGAAGAGCTCCAGGGCCTGGAGCGGCTGGCGCAGGTCGTGGCCGGCGGCCGCCAGGAAACGCGACTTCATGGCGTTGAGCCGCTCGGCGGCGGCCTTGGCATCGCGCATGGCCGCCTCGTTGTGGCGCGCCGTCACGTCCACCAGGGCACAGTGCAGCGTGGATCCGCCGTCGGTTTGGGCGCCCGCGGGCGCCGTTTCGGGACGGGCGACGAAACGCTCGCCGTGGGCGTCGGTCATGGCCAGGTCGGCGCTCGCGGCGGACCCGTGGCGGGCGGCGCGCAGATGGTGCAGCCAGGCCGCCCCGCTTTCCGGCGCCACGTATTGCTCCAGGGCCTGCCCCACCAGGGTGTCGCGCCCCGCCCCCAGGCGGCGCTCGGCGGCGCGATTGACGCCGGTGATGCGGCCCGCGGGCGTGATGGTGAGATAGGCCACCGGGGCGTTCTCGTAGAGATCGGCGTAGCGGTCGCGGGCGTCGGCCAGTTCCTCCTGGGTGGTGCGCAGATCCTCGTTCTGCAGCTCCAGCTCCACGCGATGGGTTTCCAGCTCGTGGACCAGGGCGACCATGCTCTCGGGCGACCGGGTGGCCTGCTGGACGTTCGCCAGCTCCCGGGGCTGGCGGTGCCGGCCGTCCCGCATGCGGTGGCGGGCGCGCTCCCGCAGGGCCGGATCGGCCGACGGGTCGTCGCCGCGCCGATCATCTTCGTCCGTCATGGTCCGCCCTCCTCCATCCCGGGGCTCTCCGTGTAAAAAACGGCCACGCCGTCAACGCCGTCATCCCCTTCGCCCAGGGGAACCAGGGTGAGCGTGGCGCGGAAGGCGGTGCCGTCGGCGTCAAGACAGGACGCGGCACGCCTTTCCACCGCCCCGCCGTCCACCACGCGCTGCCGCGCCGCGGCCACGGCATCGCGGTCGGCAGCGGCGATGCGGGCGCCGGCCCGGTCGCCGAAGCGGCGGCGGGCCGCCTCGTTCATCTCCGCCACCGCGCCGGCCGTGTCCTCCACCACGATGGGCTGCGGCGCCGCCTCGTAGAGCCGCCGGAAGCGGTTCAGGCGCTCAAGGCGGCGTTTTTCGTCGGTGATGTCGCTTTCCGCCGTGGCCACGGCATCCGCGCCGGTCTCTCCCGGGAGAAGCGTGGCGGTGAGCCGAACGGTGAAGCTCCGGCCATCACGATCGCGCCGCCGGGCTTCCACGGGCCCGGCGCGGCCGTCGCGGGCCACCCGGCGCAGCAACCGCCGGTGGTCCGTCGCCACTTCTTCCGGCATGAGCGTGAAAACGGACATGGCCTTGGCCTCCGCCTCGGTATAACCATACATGACCTCGGCACCCCGGTTCCAGGCCAGGACGGCGCCGTCGAAATCCTGCACCGTGACGGCATCGCTGCAATCGCGCACCACGGCGGCGAGGCGCGAATCGGCCTCCAGTTCCTTGCGGTCCGTGATGTCCGCCAGGGTCACGACGAGGCCGTTCATGACACTCTCCACCGTGCGGTAGGGCAGGATGCGCACGGCATACCACGTCCCGTCCGGGGCCCGGGCCTCGGCGCCGCGCGGCACCAGGTCGTCGAGCACGGCCCGGCAGTCGGACACCAGGGTGTCGTAGTCCAGGTTGGTGGCGAGGTGTTCAAGGGGGCGGCCGATGTCCGAATCCCGCAGGTTCAGGAGGGTGGCCGCAACCGGCGTGAAGCGCTTCACGCACACGTCCGTGTCCAGGAAGAGGGTGCCGATCTCGGCGGTGGCGAGGAGGTTGGCCATGTCGTCGTTGGCCTTGCTGAGCTCGCGCACCTTGGTCTCCAGTTCGGCGTTGACGGTGGAAAGTTCCTCGTTCGCCGACTGCAGCTCCTCCTTGGTGGTCTCGTGCTCCTCGTTGGTGCTTTGCAGTTCCTCGTTGGCGGATTGCAGTTCCTCGTTCGTGGAGCGCAGCTCCTCGTTGGAGGATTCCAGTTCCTCGATGGTGCTCTGGAGGTGTTCCTCCTTGTCGTGAAGGGCACGCTCCAGGGCCTCGACGCGTTCGTCGGTCGTTGTCTCAGCGGCCCCGTCGGCCTCCGCAAGGGCGGCGGCCGGCTGGGAGAGGGGCTCGAAGACGACGAGGGCCAGGCCCTCCATGGCCGGCGGGTCCGTGATGGGCCGCACGATGAGGGCGGCCCGGATGGTGTCCCCGTTGGTGCGCACCACCAGGGAGTCGTACCGGATGGTGCGGTTTTCCTGGAGGGCGCGGCGCAGGCCGGCGCTGAGTTCCACCCGCAGGCCCTCGCGCGCCATGAGGACCACGTTGAGCTTGGCGTCACCGCTGGCCGGCTCCAGGAAGCGCCCCGTCCGGCCGTGAACGTAGAGGAGATCGCCGTTGCCGTTGGCCACCACGGCGGGCGGCGCGTGTTCGGCCAGCAGGATGGCCTCGGTGACATCCTTGAAGCCGGGGGATTGCGGCTCGGCTTCCCGTGGCGCCAGGGCCGGACGCCTGGCGGCGGGCGCCGTGAAGGCGCCGTGCGGAAACACGACGGCCCGGGCGCCGACGTCGTCGCGCCGGCGATAGAGCTTCCACTTGCGGTCGATGGAATCGAAATATTCCTCGGCACCGCTCACGGCCTCGGACGCGCCCAGCAGGAGGTGGCCGCCGGCGCGCAGGGCGTAGTGGAAAACGGGCAGGAGGCGGCGCTGAAGCCGGGGCGTCAGGTAGATGAGCAGGTTGCGGCAGCTTATCAGGTCCAGCCGCGAGAAGGGGGCGTCGCGGATGACGTTCTGCTCGGCGAAGATGAGCATGTCGCGCACGCCCTGGCGCACGCGGTAGTGGTCGCCGTCCTTCCGGAAATGGCGGCGCAACAGGTCGTCGGGCACGTCGGTGGCGATGGACGCGGGATACACCCCGGCGCGCGCCCGTTCCACGGCCTCCGGGTCGATGTCCGTGCCGAAGATCTGGACGGGCAGGTCGCGGCCCTGCCGGGCCATCTCCTCGGTCAGCAGGATGGCCAGGGAATAGGCCTCCTCGCCGCTGGCGCAGCCGGGCACCCACATGCGGATCTCGCTGCCTTCCTGGCGTTCCGCCACCAGGGGCGCCAGGACCTGCCGGCGCAGGGCGGTGAAGGCGTCCGGATCGCGGAAGAAGCTGCTCACCCCGATGAGGGCCTCCTGCAACAGGGTGCGGGCCTCGCCCGGCGTGTCGTGCAGGAAGGCGACGTAGTCGGCCAGGGTCTCGATGCCGTGGACCACCATGCGGCGCTCGATCCGGCGCACGATGGTGCTCTGTTTGTACAGGGACAGGTCGTGCCCCGTGCGGTCGCGCAGGGTGCCGAGGATGGTGGTGAGGTGGTCGGCGGGATCGTTTGCCACGGGGCCTTCCGCCACCCCGGCGGTACAGGCGGCGAGCTGGCGGGGCATGGCCTCCGGCTCCAGGACGAAATCGGCCAGCCCCGAGGCGCGGGTGTTTTCCGGCATGCCGTCGTATTCGGCGGTGGTGGGCTCCTGGACCAGGACCAGGCCGCCCGCCGCCTTGATCTCGCGCACGCCCAGGACGCCCTCGGTGCCCGTGCCCGACAGGATGATGGCCACGGCGCGCGCGCCCACGTCCACGGCCAGGGAACGCAGGAACAGGTCGATGGGATGGCGGCGCCCGGCCGGGGCCTCCGGCTCGCTCAGGTGCAGCCGGCCCTCGGCCACGGTCATGTCCACCCCGGGCGGGATGACGTGGACGGTGTCGGGCGCCAGGACGGCGTCCTCCGAGGCCTGCTGCACGCACATGGCCGTGTGGCGGGCCAGCAGGTTGCTCAGGTAGCTGGTGTGCGTGGGATCCAGGTGCTGGATGACGACAAAGGCCATGCCGGGCGCCGCCGGCATGGCGTCGAACAGCCGCTGCATGGCCCCCAGCCCGCCGGCGGAGGCGCCGATGGCCACGACGGGAAAGTCCGGCTGGCGTGGGGACTCGTCGGTCGCCGCGTCCGCCGGCGACGGCGCCGCCGCCTGCCCGTTCCCCTCGGTTCCGCTCGGGGTCACCGTGCCCTCATGCGCGTCGTCCTCATGGCGTCCCTAACAAGGAACCGGGGATGGTTGTCTTAACAGAATGTTACACGACCGGCGCCGACAAACAACGGTTCGTGGCCCGGGACATCCCCCACCCCCTTGGCGCGTACAATCATCACGTTTTATTGTCGTCCTTCGAGGCTCTTTTCAGAGAAAAGAGCACCTCAGGACGACCATCATATGGCGAATATCTCATCATGATCGTCATCTTGAGGTGCTCCGCCGAAGGCGGAGCCTCGAAAGATGAGGTGCTCCGCCGAAGGCGGAGCCTCGAAAGATGAGGTGCTCCGCCGAAGGCGGAGCCTCGAAAGATGGCGCCGCCCGACGGGCGTTCGAGAAAACATGGGGAATGTTCTGCCGGCAGGGCTGTTGACAAGCGGGCCTGAATCTTCATATTGGGGCCTCCACGCGGCGGTGCGCCGCGGCGAAAACCTGTGGAGGGGTGGCCGAGCGGTCAAAGGCAGCAGACTGTAAATCTGCCGGCGTAAGCCTACGTGGGTTCGAATCCTACCCCCTCCACCAACACGCAGGACCGCCGTGGTCGGCGGCACGGGGCCGGTATCCGCGGGACGGATACCGGCCTTGCGTGACGAGGTCGGGCCCCGATGGGCCATTGTGGAAACCATACCGGCGCTGCGCGGCCGGAAAGCGATAAACGCCGCGGCCGGGAAACGATAAAAGGCAGGGCAATGGCGAAGGAAAAGTTCGAGCGGACGAAGCCGCACTGCAACATCGGGACGATTGGCCACGTCGACCACGGCAAGACGACGCTGACGGCGGCGATCACGAAGACGCTGTCGGAGCAGGGTGACGCGCAGTTCATGGCGTTCGACACGATCGACAAGGCGCCCGAGGAGAAGGAGCGCGGCATCACGATTTCGACGGCGCACGTGGAGTACGAGACGCCGAACCGGCACTATGCGCACGTGGACTGCCCGGGTCACGCGGACTACGTGAAGAACATGATCACGGGCGCGGCGCAGATGGACGGCTCGGTCCTGGTGGTTTCGGCGGCGGACGGCCCGATGCCGCAGACGCGGGAGCACATTCTTCTTGCGCGGCAGGTGGGCGTTCCGGCGATTGCGGTTTACCTGAACAAGTGCGACCAGGTGGACGATCCGGAGCTTCTGGAGCTTGTGGAGCTGGAGGTTCGTGAGCTTCTTTCGTCGTACGACTTCCCGGGCGACGACACGCCGATCGTGCGCGGTTCGGCGCTGGCGGCGCTGGAAGGCGGCGACGAGGATCTGGGCAAGAACTCCATCATGAAGCTGGTGGAGGCGATCGACGACCACATCCCGACGCCGGAGCGTCCGAAGGATCAGCCGTTCCTGATGCCCATCGAGGACGTTTTCTCGATTTCGGGCCGCGGCACGGTGGTGACGGGCCGCGTGGAGCGCGGCGTGATCCAGGTCGGCCAGGAGGTTGAGATCGTCGGCATCCGGGATACGCGGAAGACGACGGTGACCGGCGTGGAGATGTTCCGCAAGCTGCTGGACCAGGGCGAGGCGGGCGACAACATCGGCTGCCTTCTGCGCGGCGTGAAGCGCGACGAGGTGGAGCGCGGCCAGGTTCTGGCGCATGTTGGCACGATCACGCCGCACTGGAAGTTCGACGGCGAGTGCTACATCCTGACGAAGGACGAGGGCGGTCGCCACACGCCGTTTTTCGCCAACTATCGGCCGCAGTTCTACTTCCGGACGACGGACGTTACCGGGACCATCGAGCTGCCGGAAGGCACGGAGATGGTGATGCCCGGCGACAACGTGGCGCTGAAGGTGTCGCTGATCCACTCCATTGCGATGGAGGAGGGCCTTCGCTTCGCCATTCGCGAGGGCGGCCGCACCGTCGGCGCCGGCGTGGTTTCCAAGATCATCGAGTAGGGGTCACGGTGGCCCCGCCCCGCTGCCGGCGGGGCGGGCCCGTCCCCGAAACGGACAGGACGGACAGGAGCCATGGATAACCAGAACATCCGCATCCGTCTGAAGGCGTTCGATCACCGCGTGCTCGACCAATCGACGCGGGAGATCGTCAATACCGCCAAACGGACGGGCGCCCAGGTGCGGGGGCCGATTCCCCTTCCCACGCGGAAGGAGCAGTTCACGGTGAACCGCTCGCCGCACATCGACAAGAAGTCGCGCGAGCAGTTCGAGGTCCGCACCCACAAGCGGCTTCTGGACATCGTGGAGCCGACGCCGCAGACGGTGGACGCGCTCATGAAGCTCGACCTCGCCTCCGGCGTCGACGTGGAGATCAAGCTCTAGGGAGCGGAGCGTCATGCGTACCGGACTTATCGCCAGAAAGGTCGGCATGACCCGCATCTTCGACGCGCAGCACCGGGCCGTACCGGTTACCGTGCTGTGCCTTGAGGGATGCCAGGTCACCGACGTGCGCACCGAGGAAAAGGACGGCTACACGGCGCTCCAGCTGGGCAGCGGCCGGGCCAAGGTGAAGAACGTCTCCAAGCCCATGCGCGGCCACTTCGCCAAGGCGCGCGTGGAGCCCAAGGAGCGCCTCGCCGAGTTCCGCGTCCCCGCCGATGCGCTGCTCGAGGTGGGCACCACGCTCACGGCCGACCACTTCGTGCGCGGTCAGCGCGTGGACGTCACGGGCATGACCATCGGCAAGGGCTTCGCCGGCCCCATGAAGCGCCACAACTTCGCCGGCCTGGAGGCGACCCACGGCGTTTCCGCGGTGCACCGCCACCACGGCGCCACGGGCGGCTGCCAGGACCCGGGCAAGGTGTGGAGCGGCCAGCCGATGGCCGGCCGCATGGGCGACCGCAAGGTCACCGTCCAGGACCTGGAAGTGGTGGACACGGACACGGAGCGCGACCTCATCCTGGTCCGCGGCAGCGTCCCCGGCAACAAGAACAACTGGGTCTTCATCAAGGACTCGGTGAAGCAGTCGGTGCCGGAAGACGCGCCCTTCCCCGCCGCCGTCGCCGGCGCGGGGGGTGCCGCCGCGGAGGCCACCGAGGCGGCCGAAGAGAAGGAATAAACGGCCATGAAACTGGATGTCATCTCGCTGGACAACCAGACGGTGGACAGCATCGAGCTGGATGACGCGGTGTTCGGGCTGGAACCGCGGCCGGACATCCTCCACCGGGTGGTGCACTGGCAGCTCGCCCGCCGGCGGGCCGGCACGCACAAGACCAAGACCCGGGGCGAGGTTTCCGGCACGGGCGCCAAGCCGCACCGCCAGAAGGGCACGGGGTTCGCCCGCCAGGGGTCGCGGCGCGCGCCGCACTTCCGGGGCGGCGGCCATCCCTTCGCGCGCCAGCCGCGCGACTACAGCTACAGCCTGCCCAAGAAGATCCGGCGGCTGGGGCTGAAGACGGCGCTCTCGGACAAGGCGCGCGAGGGCAAGCTCATGGTGCTGGACACGGCCAGCGCCGAGAGCGCCAAGACGCGCGCCCTGAACGAGCGGCTGCAGGCGCTGGGCGTGCGCGACGCCCTGGTGGTGGACGCCCCGGAACCGGACGCCAACTTCCGCAAGGCGGCGCGCAACATCCCCGACGTGGACGTGCTGCCGCAGGAGGGG
>CAJXLG010000105.1 GCA_913055885.1 uncultured Rhodospirillales bacterium | reverse complement strand
CCCCTTCTGCCCGACAGCGTGGTCTATTGCGCCGACGCGTATGCCCCCCTGCCCGACGCCGACTGCCTGGTCATCATCACGGAATGGAACGCGTTCCGCGCCCTCCAGTTCGACCGCGTCAAGGCGCTCATGCGCCGGCCGGTCATGGTGGACCTGCGCAACATCTATGAGCCGGAAGAACTGCTGGCGGCGGGCTTCGCCTACACCTGCGTGGGCCGGCCCGGCGTCGCCCTGGATCAGCCCTGAAACGCCGTTTCCGGGTCGGCGGCGGGCCCGGTCCCGGCCGTTTCGTTATAGTACCATGTATACCATTCCACGAACCGGTGCACCCCGGTCTCGATGGACGTGGCGGGCGCGTAACCGGTGGCCTCGGCCAGCGCCGTGGTGTCGGCCCATGTGGCGGGCACGTCGCCGGGCTGCATGGGCAGCATGTCCTTGTCGGCCCGGCGTCCCAGGGCTCTCTCAAGCACGGCAATGTAATCCATCAGGGCTTCCGCCCGGCCGCGGCCGATGTTGAAGATCCGCCACGGGGCCACGCCGCTGGTTGCCGGATCGGGCGCCGCGCTGTCCCATGCCGGGTCGGGCTCCGGTACGACGTCCAGGACCCGTACCACCCCTTCGACGATGTCATCGATGTAGGTGAAGTCGCGGCGCATGGCGCCTTGATTGAAAACGGGGATGGGCTGCCCGGCGAGGATGGCGCGGGTGAACTTGAAAAGGGCCATGTCCGGCCGGCCCCAGGGGCCGTAGACCGTAAAGAAGCGAAGGCCGGTGCAGGGGATGTTGAACAGGTGGGCGTATGTGTGGGCCATGGCCTCGTTGGCCTTCTTGGTGGCCGCATAGAGGCTCAGTTGGTGGTCGGCGCCCTGACGCTCGGAATAGGGCATGCTCCCGTTGGCGCCATAGATGGAACTGGTGGAGGCGTAAACCAGATGACGCACACCGGCCTGCCGGCAGCCTTCCAGGACGTTGTGGAAGCCCACCAGGTTGGCGTCGATATAGGTGTTGGGGTGGTCGATGCTGTACCGGACGCCGGCCTGGGCGGCGAGATGAATGACCCGGTCCGGCTTTTCCTCGGCGAACAGGTCCGCGACGGCGGTGCGGTCGGCCAGGTCGATACGGGCCTCGCGAAAATCGGTGTACGGAATCAACCGTCGCACCCGGGCCTCTTTCAGGGCGACCTCGTAGTACGGGGTCAGGGCATCGACGCCCACCACCCGTTCCCCCCGCTCCAGGAGCGCCAGGGCCACGTGGTTGCCGATGAAACCGGCAGAGCCGGTAACAAGGACCGTCATGCGAAGCGCCTTTTTCCGCGGGTTGGAAGCTCGTCGCGCCGATCAGGGACGGCCCCCGAGGGGCGGGGGGCGCCAGGGTGGCGGCCGTACGGCACCATGGACCGCCGGACACCCGGCAGGCAGGCCGGGCCGCCCCGGGCGGCGGGTGCCGGCCAGCGTCGTCTTCCTCCGGCACGGGACCAGGGAACGACACCCGTACGGGGACAACGGGAAAGTCTCATGCTGCGAGTCTCTAAAAGCCGCCGCCGCTTGCCGCAAGACCAGGGTGTTGGCGGCCGCGTGGGCCGGTGATCCACGGGGGGCAGCTCCGATCCGGGCATCATGGCGCAAACCGAGCGATGTGGCAGGGGTTTGGCCGCACGACTTCCGGCCACGATCAGCGCAGGTTTTGCGCGGGCGAAGCCGGTGGCCGGACGACGGCATCTGCCCGGGCGTTTTCCGTGGCCCGCCGGGCCGGCGCAAGCCTTGACGTGCCCGGTGGCCGTTCCTCTGGTTGAGCGGAGGCGGCCGGAAAAAGGCCGCCCCGCGCCGGGGGGCGCGAGGCGGCGCGTCGCAGGCCGTTGCCTCAGCGCTTGGAGAACTGGAAGCTGCGGCGCGCCTTGCGGCGGCCGTACTTTTTGCGCTCCACCTTGCGGCTGTCGCGGGTGAGGAAGCCCTCGCCCTTGAGGGTGGTGCGCAGCGCCGGCTCGTAGTGGCTCAGGGCCCAGGCCACGCCGTGGCGGATGGCGCCGGCCTGGCCGGCCAGGCCGCCGCCGGTGACGGTGCAGTAGACGTCGAACTGGCCCTGGCGGTTGGCGCGCTCGAAGGGCTGGTTGACCATCATCTGCAGGACCGGCCGCATGAAGTAGTCGGCGGCGCTGCGGCCGTTGATGGAGAACCGGCCGCTGCCCGGCTTGATCCAGACGCGGGCCACGGAACGCTTGCGCCGGCCGGTGGCATAGGCGCGGCCGTGGCTGTCGATCTGCGGCTCGCGCTGCTCCGGTTCGCCCTCGCCCGTGGGGGCGGCGGGCTCCATGGCGTCTTTCAGGTCGGCGAGGGTATGGGTTTCCTCGGCCATGGCCTACCTCGTGTTCTTCGGGTTCAGGGCCGTCATGTCCAGCACCTCGGGCTGCTGCGCCTGGTGCGGATGCTCCGGGCCGGCGTAGACGCGGAGGTTCCTGAGCTGCTTGCGGCCCAGGGCACGGCGGGTAATCATGCGCTCCACCGCCTTGCGCACCACGCGCTCGGGGTAGCGGCCCGACAGGCGCTCCTCCATGTTCTGGCTCTTGATGCCACCGGGGTGCTCGGTGTGCCAGTAGAAGCGCTTCTGCGTGCGCTTGCGGCCGGTGAGCTTCACTTTCTCGGCGTTGATGACGATGACGTTGTCACCGCAGTCGATGTGGGGCGTGAAGATGGGCTTGTGCTTCCCGCGAAGGATCTTCGCCACCATGGAAGCCAGCCGGCCGAGGACCACGCCCTCGGCGTCCACCACGTACCACTTTTTCTCAACGTCCGACGGTTTCGCCGAATAGGTTTTCATGGCCACCCACATGCTTCCGGGGTTGGTCGTCGCTGACGCGCCGGCAGCGGCGCGCGTTCCGGCCGGATGCCCCGACCGTGTAGAGGGGCGCACTATGCCAGACAAACGGACCGTGTCAAGCCCCGTTCAGGCCGCAAAAGACAGGCATGGCGGGGACTTGCGCCTGGGGTATAATTATACCCCAACACGCGGGCGCGGCGCGGGCCGTCGCCCCTTGTCGCGTCCGGGCGGGCGGGCCACCCTTGAGACACAGGGGGACACACCAGCGAACAGGGGTGCGCCATGACCAGCAAGACCGTTGCCTCCGTCTCCTTCCGGGACGACCGCAGCCTCTCGGTGGACATCGAGGACGTGCGGGCGATCGAGCTTGGCGCGCCCATCCAGGTGGCCGAGGACGGCCAGTGGTTCTGCGAACTCATCGTCCGCGGCGGCGACGGCTTCGTCGCCCTGCAGCTCCTGGCCGACGACCCGTCGCGCTTCAAGGTGATGGAAGCGGACGTGGCCCTGGAGCAGGCCCTCGACGAGACGCGGGGGCCGGACGAGGAGGAAGGGTAGTGCTCACCCGGCAACGGCAATCAATATAGGGCTAAGACACAACATACGGCAGGGAGATATTGTACCCATTCGGTTAGCTTAGGGTTGCGTGCAGCTGGGTCCGTTGTGCTATAGATCGCGTTCCCGGAAGGGGTGCTATAGGTACGGTTAGAAATTAACAAGTAAATGGCTTAGAACGCTTTATAAGGGAGAAAGGCCATGGCACAGCCGCGCGTTTTTATAAGCTCAACTTTTTATGATTTAAGGTATGTGCGTAACGATCTGGAACAATTTGTTCAAACCTTAGGGTATGAGCCTGTCCTAAATGAGCGGGGTTCCGTTCCATATTCTAAAACTGATGCGTTAGAAAATGATGCGTACCGCGAAATAACAAATTGCGACATTCTTGTGTCTATTGTCGGCGGTCGGTATGGGCAAAAATCGGAGCACTCAGAAAGTTCTATATCTCAGGAAGAAGTAAAGCAAGCCCTGGAAATGGACAAGCCCGTATATTTTTTCGTTGAAAAAAGGGTTTTTGCAGAATACGAAACATACAAAAGAAATAAAAATAGAAGTTCGGAGATAGAGTTTAGTTCTGTTGATAGCGTAGAAATATTTGAGTTTTTAGATCATATAACTTCTATGAATAGAAATAATCCAATAGCAGAATTTGATGGGGCTGGTGAAATAATTCGGTTCTTACGAGAGCAATGGGCCGGCCTTTTTCAACGACTCCTTCAGGAGCAAACTCGAACTACGGAATTGGAGTTAATACAAAAATTGCGTTATAGCGCTGAAACTATGGAAAAACTTTTATCGCATTTTTCGGAAAAAGAGTATGCAGACGAGAATACAATGAAAGAGGTTTTACTTTTTAATCATCCAGCTCATCAAAATTTGAAATCAACTTTAAACGCTCGATATCCAACGTTTTTTACGAATAAAAAGGAAATGGAACAGTTTATAGCTGCCAAAGGCTATGAGGTGATTGATCTATGGGAATTAGACAATCCAAATTGGTTCGAGTACATCTATAGAACTAATAAAAATAAAAGAGCGCGTGTTAACGTGTGCGCGCAAATATTCGACGAGAATGGTAATCTGAAAGTTTTAAAATATGAGGACTGGGATGATAATTGGATTTATAAAGATTATATAAAATCAGGCGATGATGAAGATGAAATACCATTCTAATAACGCGTATTTGCGATACGAGGCTTGACTGCTCCAGTGTCTAAGGTTTGGCGTAGCCGTGCCGGATGGCGTGGCGCACCACCTTCTTCATGACGGAGGGCAGGGCATGATCGCCCAGGTGCTCCACGGCCACCCAGCGGCCGGCAACGCGCGATTCGGCCACGCTGATGCGGCCGAAGGCCACGGTCAGCTCCAGGTGGAAGTGGGTGAAGGTGTGGCGCACCACGCCGGGCAGCACCCGCCATCCTTTCACGGGCGCCGGGCTTTCGCCGAGCGCCGCGTCCACGTCCCACGCCTCCTCCGTCCAGTCCGTTGACGGAATCTCCATCATGCCGCCCAGGAGCCCGCTCGACGGCCGGCGGCGCAGCAGGACGTTGCCGTCGCGGCTCACCAGCCAGAAGGCGACGCCGTGGCGCGTGGGCCTGGCCCTGCGTTTCGGCTTGTTGGGGAGGGCCTCGGCGATCCCGTTGAGCCGGCCCAGGCAGCCGTCGCGCCAGGGGCACAGGGCGCAGGCGGGCCTGCGCGGCGTGCACAGGGTGGCGCCCAGGTCCATGAGGGCCTGGGCGAAATCGCCCGGCCGCTCCGGCGGCACCAGGGCGCGCGCCCGGTCGGCCAGCGTCTGCTTGATCTCCGGCAAAAGCCCGTCCTCGGCATGCAGGCGGGCCATGACGCGTTCCACGTTGCCGTCCACGGGCACCGTGGGCCGGCCGAAGGCGATGGCGGCCACGGCGGCCGCCGTGTAGGCGCCGATGCCGGGCAGGGCGCGCAGGCCGTCCTCCGTGTCGGGGAAGGCGCCGCCGTGTTCGCGGCTCACCACGCCGGCGCAGGCGTGCAGGTTGCGCGCCCGGGCGTAGTAGCCCAGCCCCTGCCAGGCATGCATGACGGCATCGCGGTCCGCCGCCGCCAGGGCATGGACGTCGGGCCAGCGGCCCAGGAAATCGTGGAAATAGGGGATGACCGTCCGCACCCCCGTCTGCTGGAGCATGACCTCGGAAAGCCACACGTGGTATGGATCGGGCCCGGGCATACGCCAGGGCAGGCTTCGGCCCTGGCGGTCGTACCAGTCGAGGAGGCGGGCGGCGGTATCGTTCATGGTCGCCCTTTATAAGGGGAGGCGGCAGGCATGACGCAACGGGGTGACGACAGGCGGCGCGCCGACGGCCCGCACCGCGCGGGCAGCGACGCGGTGGCGGCGGCGCGGCCGGCCTTCCGCCGGCGCGGCTTCACGGAGCCGCGCGTCGCCACCCACTGGGCCGCCATCGTGGGCGGCGCCCTGGCCGCCGACTCGGCGCCCGAGCGCATCAGCCCGCCGAAAGGGGACGCCGACGCGGGGACGCTGCACGTGCGCGTGCGGCCGGGCGGCCTGGCCGTGGAACTGCAGCACCTGACGCCGCAGGTGGTGGAGCGGGTCAACGCCTTCTTCGGCTATCGCGCCATCGCCGACGTGAAGGTGACCCAGGGCGCCCTGCCGCCGCGGCGCCGCCCGGTGTCGCGGCCGCCCGCGCCCCCCGATCCCGAGGCGGTGGCGGCGGCGGAGGCGGCGGTGTCGGGGGTCGGCGACCCGGACCTGCGGGCCGCCCTGGCCGGCCTGGGCGCGGCGCTGCGGCAACACGGCAGCGACGCCGGTGACGAGGACCGGTGATCGCGGCTGCCGTCGGCCGGCGCGGTTCCTTCCGGTGCCTGCCCGGCCCCCGGTTTTCGCTTTCCCCGCCTTCCGATCCTGTCCGGTCGGAAAAAACGCTCTGGACCGGGCGCGTCGGGTCACCGGCTCAACCGGGCGGCAAGGGCCTCCGCTTCACTGGCAGCGGCGTTCCGCCGGCCGAGATGGTGGAGGAAGGTAGCGTAGGCGTCGCGCAACGGGTCCAGCCCTTCACGGCCGGCGGCTTCCATCAGGCCAATGAGGCACGGAATTTCGGCCTCGGGGTACTGGGCGCCGGCCCGGAGCCTGTCTTCGGCGGCTTCCCGCTTGTCCTGCTCCAGAAGGGCCATGCCGGCCAGGAAGTGGGCTTTCGGCTGCCTGGAACAGACAGGGTCGGCCAGTTCCACGACCCGGGCGTAGTCCCGTTGCTCGAAGGTGGCAAGCGCATGGACGAAAGGATCGCGCTCCTGCCTGAGAAGGCTCCCGGCCGTTCGGCTGCGCCTTTCCCCTGCCTTGATCAGGGCGCGCAACAGAAGATTCCGCTGCTTGGCCGACAGCTTTTTGGGCGTCGTCGCGCGGGCCAGCAACACATCCGCCACCAGGGACGGGGCGCCAACCGCGAGCAAGTGTTCCAGTTCGGCATGGATATTCCTGTCCAGTTTCGCGGCCATCAGCCGCTCCCGCGTGGCGTTCGGTGCATCGCTCCGCCGGGCCAGCAGGTCGATGGTCGTGGGCATGCCCACGACTTTACCGGCCGCGTCCTGTAGGCCCGGTTCATCGATGCAGGCCATGCCGAAAACATAGGCCAGATCCATGAGTTCGTCGCGGGTGAAGGCCCGGGTGTTGGACCAGGCATTCCGGTTGATGCCGAGGCGAAAGAGCTGGTCCCCCACAAGGTTGTTCACCTGGGCCCGCGCCGCCTTCAGGTTGCCGTTGCGGATGGGGGTGAAGGGGCCGTTCACCCGGAAGCCGAAGCCGGAATAGCCGCAATAGAACAATCCGCCGGGCACCAGGACCCGCGCCGTTTCCGCCATGGCCTGTTCATGGTCGGTGAACATGAGCACGCTGTGGGACCATACGGCGTCAAAACTGTGCGGATCGTAGGGCAGTTCTTCGGCTTTACCGACCGCGAAACGAGCCCGATCCGCCAGGCCCAGATGGGCGCTCACCCGGTTGGCCAGCTCGACGAACTCGGTCCGTGCGTCAATGCCCTCCACCCGGGCATTGTTCTTCAGGAAAGCGATGCTCCAGTGCCCCGCACCGCTCCCCACATCCAGGCCGCGGTCGAGATTGCGCAGGCCCACGGCGTCGAAGAGGTTGGCGTACCGCGTCAGGGCGACGGCGAATCGGCCCCGCGTGTAACGCAGGGCATAGTCGTAGTAGTCGCGATCGACGCCCTTCGGATAGCCGCCTGTTTGCTGGTCGAGGAAGGCCAGGGCCGCCTCCTGGAGGGCATCAAGATCGAGCGAGAGCGTCGCCCCCTGGACAGCAGCCCGCCCCGGCTCGTTCCGGTTGACGTAGGGGGCCGTGTGGTCGGTCGTATCGGCCGCGTGCCAGCGCAGGCCGATGCTGGGCGACAGTCCGTCGCTCGGGTTGCGCGACAGGTCGCCTTCCGGGACCGCTTCCCCGGCAAGCAGAATCACACTGTTCGCCGGATCGCGGCAATAAAACGTCAGCCCCCGCAGGCTTGCCAGGTCGGGGGGTTCAAATCCGGAAACGGGATCGTCGATGCCCTCGATGTCGAACACCGTGACCCCCGATGTTGCCCGGACCGAAAAACGCACGTGCTCGCGGGCGCGGTTGTAGGCGAGCAGACGGGAAGTACGGGCGACGAGAATGTCGCCGGAATCCTGGCGCCGCCTAAGATCGCGCAGGGCTGCAACGGCACGGCTGCCGAGGATGATCATGGGATCCGAGGTGCCCAGGTGCTGGGCGATCACGGCGAATCCCCGCTGGGCGACCAGGGTGTCGAGAAGGCCGGCACTGAGCTGGACATCAAGATACGGCGGGTGCCACAGGTTGACGACCTGCTGGGGCCCGTTGAGGTGCATCTGGCGGGCCGTGGCGGCGGACAGGCCGTGCTCCCGTGCCCCTTCGAGATACATGTTGTAGAACCGGGGAAACTGGAAAACGCCGCTACCATCCTGAAGGGTGTTCACCTCAAGAACATTCGCCCGCGCGAAATCGAAGTTGTCCCCGTGTTTCCATATATACCGGCATCCGGTTTCACGCAGGATGTCCCAGTGGTACGCGTCGGCATCCGGTTGCGCGCCCTGCATATAATCCTGACTCGTCCCGACATTCTGGATGTTGAAACTGTTGCCATGATTGATCCACGCGGGGAAATTCAGCCCTTCCCGCTCCATGATGCGTGCCGCCTGCTCGGCATGGGCGCGTGTGAAACGGCTTGCCTCGTCCCGGGCTCCCGAAAAATTGCCCCAGGAATGCAGCGTATCGATCCAGCCTGCGTGATGGTAATGCACCAACTCATCAGCGCACGGCGACGGGCGATCCCGGGTAAGGTCCTGGAAATAAGCGAGCTGCTGGTCGAGCGGGTCGGACACCGTTGCCGGCTCGCGGTAGAACCAGAAGGAATCCCCGATGTCGAGCCCCCCGCCGGGGCCGCACAATGTCTCCCCTTCCGTGTTGAGAAAGCGGTGAATCTCGCG
>CAJXLG010000104.1 GCA_913055885.1 uncultured Rhodospirillales bacterium | reverse complement strand
CTGCTCTCGGCTGCATTCCTCCCCGTCGTTGATATCTTTGGCGAGGAAAATGGCCCCGGAGCACTCGGACTCCCCGGTGATGAACTGGAAGAAAGCGGACTCGGGACTGCTGGTGAAGGTGGCGAGATGCCGGGCGGGACGTCAGGATCGCCAGTCGGGGGTTCACTCGCCGCCCCCGAGCAAACTAGTATTAGCAGTGGGTTTAATGGATCACTCACTCCGGTGCCCCTGTTTGTCGTTAACTCGTCGGAAACCACGTACTGGCGACAGACCGCATACACGGACTATACGGGTACCGGGTGGGAACAGTCGGCCGACGATCGTCCCATCTCGGAGGGTGTGCCGAACGACGATCGGACTGTAGACAGTCAGATCATAGAATACGAAGTGACCGTGTTGACCGACACCCGGTCGCTACCGACAGCGTGGCAGCCAAAGAGTGTCAGCCTGTCGAACCAGTCAGGAACGACTGTCCGTGCATCGACTGTCGGCGGCGTCAGCACCGACCGCTCACTTTCGAAGGGAGCCACCTACACCGCCACGAGTTCACCTCCCCCTCGCGATGCAACCACCCTTCGGCAGGCTGACGGGCGGGCTCCAGACAATATTCGTCAAACATACACGCAGTTACCAGCTGATACGCCAGATCGGGTCGGCGAGCGCCCCCTGGATCGCCTCCGGCTGGTACTGGTAGGTCGGCTCCCCGAAAAACTCCGTGAGGTAGGCGTCGTCGATCCGTCGTGGCAACAGCTCCTCGATCGTCTCGTCGACGAGCGGCTGCCACTCGGCGAGGACATCCCGCATGTACCCTACCTACACTGCGTCGAGTAAAAAAGCACCCCTACAACCGACACCCCGGAGGGGACTCTCTCCCTCGAACGAACCGACGCTCGCCGGAAACAGCCCGGTTTTCCATCTAATGGCATCAGATGGTATTCAATGGTAAAAGACGGAAGATTTATATCCTCAGGGGCAGTACGTGTATGTAGAGAGAAAGACAATGACAGAATACACCAACCCGATCAAGGCGACTTTCGAACTGCAGCGCAAGACACTCGAACAGGGACAGCAGACCATCGCGCAGGGAATCGACTTCCAGCGGCAGGTAAGCGACTCGGTCGTGGCCGGCGTCGAGAGCCAGGAGGAACTCCAGCGCCGCCTTGGCGAAAAAGGCGTAGCGCACGGGGTCGTCGTTCTGGCCGTAGAAGCAGCCGCGCTCGAAAAAGCGGTCGTCGGAATGCGGCTCGATGAAGAAGCACTTGCGCCCGTGGACGAAGCCGAACAGCACCGTGCAGTGGACCGTCCCGTCGCCCCACGGGATCCACAGGTCGTGGAAGTCGGGGGGCAGGTCGAAAATGTGGTCATAGCGCATGCAGTCGTACTTGGGCAGGAGGATCTCCACGTCATTGCCCCGGACCTCCAGCTCGCGGCTGAGGCCGAAGACCACGTCCGCCAGGCCGCCCACCTTGGCGACCGGCGTCATTTCCGGCGAAACCTGCACAATGAACATGGCGTCTCCTCCCCGTTGCGGCACCGGCGCGCGGACCGGCCGATAAGGTCTTCCATGAAAAGGGTCTGCGCAACGTCGCCGGAGTGTCAAGCAAAGGGTCCGTAACCGCGCGGGTGGGAACGGCGTTACGGCCGCTGCAAACCAGCTATGCAAAACCCTTCGGCTGCTTGACGAATAGGCGCCCCCGCCGTATTTAAGTGTGCAACGCAGCAATCCACCTGTGATACCGGAACGGATCGCATCGGGGGAATTCTCGAACCGAAAGGACGCGACCATGACACTCTATCATCGCATCCGGAACAGCATGGCCGTCGTTGTGGTGCTCACCCTCGCCGGCCTGTTCGGCCTGTACCACCGCCTCAGCGGCGGCTATCGCCGCGCCGCGTAAAACGCGGCCGCTCGCGCCATGCCATGACGGTCCGGGCTTGTCCGGGCCGTCGCGCCGGGCTACCGTCGGGACAGGAGACCACCCGCGCCGTGGGTAAACCGCGCGCGGGGTCGTCCTGGACCGACGGGGGCCGCGCTCATGATACACCGCCTCTGGGTTGCCAACTTCCACGCGTTCAAGGAACGCCAGGAGCTGGACTTTTCCATCGCCCGCAACGTGGGCGATCCGGACAACCGCTTCGCCTCTCCCCTTGACGACCGCGACCTGCGCCTGCCGCGCGTGGTGACGGTGCTGGGCGCCAACGGCGCCGGCAAGTCGGCGCTGCTGCGCGTCATCACCTTCCTGCGCTGGTTCCTGGTGCGCTCGTACGATCCCGAGAGCCCCGAGGACGATCCGCTGCCCTACGTGCCCTTCGCCGACACGGAGGGGGCGAGCACGCCCACCGTCCTGGGCATCGACTTCACCGGGCGGCTGACGCCGGAGGTGCCGCCGTGCCCCTGCCGCTACGAGGTGTGGCTGGCGCCCGAGGGCGACAACAGCAGCCGGGTGGTGCGGTACGAGGCCCTCCACCACGCGCCCGAGGGCCGCTTCCGCCGGCTGTTCGAGCGCCACGGCCGCACCGTGACGCCCGGCCGGGAAATGGGCGTCACGCCGCACGACCGCCGGCTGGAGGCCATCCGGCCCAAGGCCGGCACGGTGGCCACCCTGTCGGCGCTGGCCGATCCGGTGGCGCGCGCCATGGCCGAGCAGTCGGAACACACCATGCAGAACACCTTCCTGGAGCGGCCCGACCAGATGGACGAGGAGGCCGCCAAGCTGTACCAGGAGTTCCCGGGAGTCCTGGAGAAATTCAACGAGAGCATGGGGCTGGTGGACGGCACCCTGTCGCGCGTCACCGTGAGCGACGGCGGCGGCGGGCCGGAGACCTTCTTCCATCACCAGGGGCTGGAGGTGCCCGTGGCCCTGGTGCACGAAAGCCGGGGCACGCGCAACTTCTTCCGGCTCTTCCCCTTCCTGTTCGTCGTGCGGCGGACGGGGGGTGTGGCGGTGTTCGACGACCTGGACGGCGAGGTGGACCCCACCATCCTGCCCCGGCTCCTGGACTGGCTGCGCGATCCGCGCACCAACCCGCGCGACGGCCAGCTTTTCCTGGCGGCCCACACGCCGGCGCTCCTCAAGGACCTGGTGAAGGAGGAGGTGGTGGTGGTCACCAAGGACGCCCACGGCCGCGCCAGCGCCACGCCCCTCAAGGACGTGCGCGGCATCCGCCGCGACCGCAGCCTGCACGCCCAGTACCTGCGCGGCGTCATCCCCGGGCTGGAACCGCCCGCCGACTAGCCTATTCCGTTGCGTAGTGGTCGCCCGAATAGCGGGGCAGAGGGGCGGCGTGGCCCTGCTCCACCAGGGCGGCGGCGAGGTCCGTGCCGCCGGCATGGCACTGGGCCACCACCCGGTCGTAGCTGGTGGCGTCGGAATGGCGGTCACAGGGCGTCCCCCGGCCCACCAGGGTGCAGGTGACGGACCGCCCGGCGACGAGATCCGCCAGCGCGGCCCGCGCCCGACGCCCGGCGGCGGTGTCGTGCTCCGGCGCGTCGATGCCGCACAGGCGCACGGGCATCCCCGCCACCCGCAGGGTGTCGCCGTCCACCACGGTCACGCGCCGGCCCCCATCGCCGCCGGCGACGTAGAGCGCCGCCGCGCCCAGCAAGAAGCCGGCCCCCGTTGCCACCACCACGCGAACCATGGCGCCAGGATAACGACGCTAAAGTCGAATGGCAAAAGAAGAAAAAACGGTTAACCCGGATTTTGCACGGCGCAGGCCAACGCAGCCCGTCGAGTCCGTGCAAAATCCGGGTTAATATTTTTCTGGCTTTTATTGCCGTCGTCCTTTGAAGGTTTTGCCTCCCCGTTGCTGCCACCGCCATCCGGGGATTGGCTCGTCGCTGAGCCTGGCGGTGTCGATGGGCCCCGCGACAGGGCGCCTTGCGGACCAAACCGTGGGTCTGGAGAACGTTCTTCGTCCAGGTGTAGCTGCGATGAAAGCCGTGTTCCGGCAGCTTCTCGTGAAAGTGGCGTCCCCTGAAGTCAAAGTACCGAGTTCGGTAGAGGCCCGATACCTTGGCAACCTCGTCCACTGGCGCCCGTCGTGCCGACGCCTTCCCGAGGCGTCTGTCCCACAACCCCTCTTCCCCTTCTTCGTCAACACGCTGGCGCCAGCGTCGAAAACTGCGCTCCGACATGCCAAGAAGCTCTGCCGCTTCCTCGCTACTTAAACATCCCTTCTGAAAGCGCCCGTATACATCCTCGAATTTCATCCGACGTATCTCCATACACACGGACGCCCGACCCATCGCCTGTCCCCTTGGACCAGTTCCGG
The DNA here is from genome assembly GCA_913055885.1 of uncultured Rhodospirillales bacterium. Classification (GTDB taxonomy): domain Bacteria; phylum Pseudomonadota; class Alphaproteobacteria; order Rhodospirillales; family CAJXLG01; genus CAJXLG01. The sequence continues at coordinate 4,577 of CAJXLG010000104.1, read as the reverse complement.
AATCGGACAGATCGTGTGCTCCCTACGCCGGACACGCCATGTGTTTACGACAGGCCTTCAGGCTGGCCTTGACGCGGAGGCGGCGACCGGGTAACAAGGGAAGTCCTTCCTTGCGGCGAGCGTAGCTCAGTCGGTTAGAGCGCTGGTTTGTGGTACCAGAGGTCACGGGTTCGAGTCCCGTCGCTCGCCCCATCTCCCCCTTCCGTTTCATCGGGCAATTTTTTCTTCATCCCGCCCGGGGCGGCGCCGTAGGATGAATGGCGGTCGTTTCCCGGGGGTGGCATGATGCAATCGGGCACGCAGCGGCTGGAAGCCTGGGTGGCGCGCACGGCGGGGGCCGAGCGCGCCGCCGTGACGCGCCTGGACCCCGTCACCGGCGGCGCCGGGCGCGAGACGTGGTGGGTGGACCTGGACCTGCGCGGCGGCAACCGGCCCGGCGCGGTGGCCGCCGTCCTGCGCGCCGACGGCGCGGGCGCCACCGCCGTGGGCCACGACGCCCTGCGCGCCTTCACCGTCATGGACGCCGCCCACCGCGCCGGCGCCGCGGCGCCCGAGCCGCTGTGGCACTGTCCGGACGATTCGGTGCTGGGCCGGCCCTTCCACCTGCGCGCCCGCATCGCCGGCCGGCCGCTGGACGGCGAGGCCGAATCGGCCGTGTGCCTGGCCCCGACCCTGGCCGCCACGCTGGCACGGCTGCACGCCGTGACCCCGCCGCGCCCCGACCTGGACCTCCCCCCGCCCGCCGACGCCGGCCCCGTGCCCTCGGCCATCGCCGACGTGCGCGCCTGGCTGGACGCCCGCGCCACGCCGCGTCCGGCGCTGGAGTGGGGGCTGCGCTGGCTGGAGCGCAACGGCCCGCCGGGCGGGACCGGCGCGCCCGTGCGCCTGGTGCATGGCGACCTGCACCCCGACAACGTCCTGGTGGGCCCGGACGGCGAACTGGCCGGGCTCATCGGCTGGGACCACGCCGGCTGGGGCGACCCGCGCGAGGATCTGGGGGCGCTGGCCGCGGCGTGGGACGGCGCGGCGGGCGAGAGCGTGCGTGATGCCCTGGCGCGCGCCTATGCCGAGGCGTCGGGCCGGCCCGTGGACGCGGCGGCCCTGGTGTACTGGGAGGTGCTGGCGCTGGTGCGGCGTGCCGCCCGGCTCGCCGGGCGGGCCGAGGGCTTTCGCGCCGACGCCGGGCATCCCGGCGCGGCCCTGGCCCTGGGGCTGGCCGGACACGCCGTGCCCGCCCTGGAAGAGGCCATTCTGCACCGCACCGAGCGCGACCTGTAGGAGGGCGCCATGCACGATCAGCCCGACGGTCCCGCCCTGCTGGAAGCGGCGCGCACGCTCCTGGAGAGCGACGTGGTGCCCCTGCTGCCCGAGGAGAAGCAGCCCGAGGCCAGGCGCATCGCCCACGCCATGCGCATCGCCGGGGCCCACGGCCTCGACGGCGACGAGGCGGCGCGCGCCGAACTGGCCGATCTGGTGGCCGTGCTGCGCGCGCCGCCGCCGCCCGAGGGCATGGCCGGCGCCGCCCTGGAGCGGGCGCTTAATGACCTGTCGTGGCGGCTCGCCATGCGCATCCGGGCGGGCCAGTACGATCCCGGCCGCTCGGGCCACGCGGCGGCGCACGCCCACCTCCTGGCCACGGTCCGGCGCCGGCGCCGCGCCGCCGGCGACGCTGTGGACGCGGGCGCCGACGGGGCATAGACTGCGCGCCGGCATACACGGGAGGCACCATGAGCGAGGAACGCGACGACCCGCGCCCGTACCGGCCGGGTGTGGGGGTCATGCTGCTCAACGACGCCGGCCGGGTCTTCGTCGCCCAGCGCGCCGACACGCAGACGGCCGCGTGGCAGATGCCCCAGGGCGGCGTGGACCCGGGCGAGGACCCGCGCACCGCCGCCTTCCGCGAAATGGCGGAGGAGATCGGCACGGACAAGGCGGAAGTCATCGCCGAGACGCCCGACTGGCTGTACTACGACCTGCCGAAGGACCTCGCCGACCGCCTCTGGGACGGGCAGTACCGGGGGCAGATGCAGAAGTGGTATCTGGCCCGCTTCACCGGCACGGACGCCGACATCCGCCTGGACGCCCATCACCACCCGGAATTCACCACGTGGTCCTGGGCCGACCCGGCGGACCTGCCGGACCTCATCATCGGCTTCAAGCGCCCGCTCTACGAGAAGGTCCTGGAGGCCTTCCGGCCCTATCTGGACAACCCGCCGGACGCCTCGTTCTGAGGCGCTTTGCCGAGAGCGGAACCCCGAAGAAGGACACCGTCCACGGCTGGTTCGGGAAGCCCTTCGACACGACGGCGGCCCTGCCGCCCCGGTGGACGGCAAGGCCGCCGTTTTGTGGTCGTTTTCCGGGCCGTCGTTACGACCCGTGGCCCTTGGCGGGGCAGGTCTTGATGCCCACCAGGGCGTAGGCGGGGCACCAGCCGGCAAGGCCGGTAATGAGCGGGATCAGGCCGATCCAGCCCCACAGGGTCTTGGGCCCGACGAAGACCAGGGCGATGAGGACCAGGCCCACGATGATGCGCAGCGCCCGGTCGATGGTGCCGGCGTTCACGGATGCCATGGGATACTCCCTCCCAGCGTTGTTGGGTCCGGTGATTGGATGCCGCGGCGGCGGTTCGGGTCACGCCGCGCCGGAAAGGCGCCCGCGCAGGGTTTCCAGCCAGCGCAGACGCTCCTCGGCAACGCCGATCTCGTGCTCCAGCCACGTGGCGAGATGGCCCGGATCGTCCGCGTGCTGGGCATGCAACGCCCTCAGGCGGTCTCTTTCTGTCTGCCACGTTTCTTCGAGAACGTCAATCTGGCGGTCCTGCTCGGCGGCGGGCAAAAGGTGAAGAAAACGAAACTTGAGGGCCATGACCAGCCGGTTGAGGTCGGAACCGGCGCGCAGGCGGGCGGTGATCAGGCGTTCGAACTCGGCGCGGCCGTCGGCGGTGAGGGCGAGCAGGGCGTCGTCCTCCATGCCGGTGCCTTCGCGCGCTTCCACCAGGCCCTCGTAGAGCAGGAGCTCCACCGGCAGGCCCATCATCTCCAGCGACGGGCCCACCACGTGGCTGGTGAAGTGGCGCACGGCGTGGGCAACGGCGCTGTAGCGCATGGGCGCCTCGGCCAGGACGCCCAGGGCGCACAGCCGCACGGTTTCGCGCGGTGTCAGGGTGTGGTCCGGGAACATGCGGCGCCCCGCCCGGGATTGGTCAGGCGGCCTGTTTCTCCAGGCCGAGGCTCGCCCAGACGGCGCACACGGCGTTCACCACGTGGTCGATGAGGGCGTCGTCGTGGTTGGGCGTGGGGGTGAAGCGCAGGCGTTCCGTCCCCCGGTCCACGGTGGGGTAGTTGATGGGCTGGACGTAGATGCCGTGGTCGTCCATGAGCCTGTTGCTGGCCTCCTTGCACAGGGCGGCGTCGCCCACCCAGACGGGCACGATGTGGCTTTCCGAGGGCAGCACGGGGATGCCGGCCTGGCGGAAGCGGCGCATCAGGGTGGCGGCGCGCTCCTGGTGGCGTTCGCGCAGCTCGTTGTGTTCCTTGACATGATTGATGCTGGCCGTGGCGGCGGCCGCCACCGAGGGGGGGAGCGCGGTGGTGAAGATGAAGCCGGGGCCGAAGCTGCGCACGAAGTCCACCATGGCGGCGGAGCCGGCGATGTAGCCGCCCACCACGCCGAAGGCCTTGCCCAGGGTGGCCTGCAGGATGGTGAGGCGGTGCATGACGCCGTCGCGTTCCGCCACGCCGCCGCCGCGGTGGCCGTACATGCCCACGGCGTGCACCTCGTCCAGGAAGGTCATGGCGTTGTGCTTGTCGGCGACGTCGCAGATGGCCTCGATGGGGCTGATGTCGCCGTCCATGGAGTAGACGGATTCGAAGGCCACCAGCTTGGGCACGTCGGGGTCGTATTCGGCCAGCTTGCGGTCCAGGTCCTCGGGGTCGTTGTGCCTGAAGATCTTCTTGGGCGCCCTGGAGTGGCGGATGCCCTCGATCATGGAGTTGTGGTTCTTCTCGTCGGAGAAGATGACAAGCCCCGGAATCTGCTGCCCCAGGGTGGAAAGGGTGGTCATGTTGGCCACCCAGCCCGAGGTGAACAGAAGCGCCGATTCCCGCTGGTGCAGATCGGCGATGGCCTGCTCCAGCAGCACGTGGTAGTGGTTCGTGCCCGAGATGTTGCGGGTCCCGCCGGCGCCGGCGCCGCATTTGTCGGCCGCCTCCTTGAGGGCCGCCACCACGACGGGGTGCTCCCCCATGCCCAGGTAGTCGTTGGAGCACCACACCGTGACGTCGCGCACGTCACCGGTTGTGTGGTCGTGGGCGCGGGGAAACGCACCGGCCTTGCGCTCCAGGTCGGCGAAGACGCGATAGCGCCCCTCGGCCTTGAGGTCCTCCAACCGCTGCGCAAAGAAACCTTCGTAGTCCATGGCGCGACCCCGCAATGCGCGTAGCTTGTAGTGCGGCCGGTAGTCTAGACGCCAGCCCGCCGCCGCGCAAGCGCACATGCCGTCCATAATCCCGGACCACCACGTAGCCCGGGCTGGCAAGAGGCTTGCGTAGGGGGCCTCTCGGGCAATGTTATCAAAA
>CAJXLG010000103.1 GCA_913055885.1 uncultured Rhodospirillales bacterium | reverse complement strand
CATGGCGGGCAGGTGTCGCTCCCCGGTGCCACCAGCTTCTTCACGTTCGGGTAGTCGGCCAGGGCGTCCGCCGGTGTTGGACCGAAAAGGGCAACAACCGGCCGGCCCAGGCCGATGGCGATGTGCAGCCCGAGGGAATCGTTGGTAACCAGGAGTCGGCAGGATGCCACCCAGTCGATATAGTTCTCGATATGCGCCACGTCGTCGACCGCCGGCTGCCACGAGATGCTGTACGCGGGTGCCAGGACGTTGTGAAGCCGGGTCCAGTGGTCCGCCGGCCAGGCCTTCAACGGGAATTTCGTCCCCACCCGATAGTTCAGGCCAATGTCGTGCACCGCCGCGCCATCCGGGACGTGGCCGAGGATCAGGCGCTCGCCCCCATACCGGGCGCCTACCATTTCGAACAGCACGTCCTCCCACGACCGGCCCGCCTTTTGCCGCGTCTCGCGGTCCTGGGCCAGGGCAAGGGCGTTTCCGGCATACTGGTGGGCGGTGGGGCGTCCGGCCGCCGTGTCAAAGGCGAAGCCGTAGTGCCGCTCGGCCGGCACGCTGTCCGCCATGGCGCAGATCCCGGGGTCTTTTTCCAGGTTGATAACGGCGCTGAAAGGCTCGCGCATGAGCTGGAACGGCGTGAACGTGTTCACCGTCATGACTCGCTGGATCCAGGGGTTGTCGCGCAGCAGCGGCGCCGCGTCGGCATCCACCAGCCATACCACCTGATGCGTTCCCGGCGGAAAGGCGTGCAGAAGGACCGTGCTGCGCAGCACGTCGCCCAGGCTTACGTTGCCACTCGTCTCCGGGTCGAGGGTTTCGGAGTAGCCGGTCTTGATGATCAAGACCTTGTCACGGCTGGCCATGGCTTACGCCACCGCGTCGTCATCGGGGGACACCACGCCCGCGGCCTCCAGGCCGTACCGCTCCGCCTCGGGGAGCTGCTCGAAAAGACGGGCGGGCATGCGGATGTCACGGATTTCCACCGACGTGTGCGGCCGGGCGTGGTCGTCCAGCGACTGGAAGCGATCGTTTTTCACTTTCGTATCGCACCCGACGCATCGGCCGTACTGATGACAGACATGGAACGTGCGCACGGCGGCGGTGGTAAAGGCCGGATCGAGGATATGGCCGGCCGGCGGATGGGGCAGTTGTTGCGTCACCGTCTCGTCCATCCGGAAATCGCGCGCCTCGGCGGCAGCATAAGCGGCGCTCGGCGCGCCGTTGAGCCAGGTCTCGTAAAGATAAAGATGGCACGGCCAGACAAAGCCCAGGGGGTCCACCAGGATCTCCGTGGTGCGGCAACGGCACGACAAGGGGGTCCCGGCGTAGCCGCCCTCAATGAGGTCCGTGGAAAAGGGATACAGATAGGTGCCGTAGGTCCTGCCGTTATGCCGGCCCAGGAAGGCCTTGGTCTCGAAGGGGACGCGACCGGCTGCGGCGCGACGCGCCGGTTCCTCATAGGGCGTGTTGTCCGGATGGGCCACCAGGTAGAGCCCGACGTCACTGCTCGCCTTGTCCGGGGTGACGGTGAACCCGAGGTCGGCCAGGGCTTCGCAGCGGCCAAGCAGGGTCTCAATGCCGTTCCCCCACAGCCGGTCCATTTCCGCCGGATGGTAGCTGACGCGCACGGTGGGATAGGGCGCCTCGCGCTTGAGCGGGGCCACCGTGCCGTCCAGGCATCGGGCCATCCGCTCCGGCGGCAGGGCCAGGTTGGTGAGCAGGTCAAACCGGTGGGATGTCCCGGCAAGAAGGGCACCCAGGCCGCGCCCGCCCCAATAGAGCAACGGTTCACCGCCCTGGAACGTCAGCGGCAGGTCATCGCGAACCGGGAAACGGCCCAGGGCATGCCGCCAATGATCGGGTGGCATTTCCCGCCGCGGCCCGGCCGTCATGGCGCTGCGTCCGCCCCTCTGCGCCGGATCATTGATGCAATAGACGCAGTCCAGGTTGCACGCGAAGCTCAGGAATAAGCCCACGTAATTGATTTCCGGGGGCAATTCCAGTGGCGGCAACTCCATCGCGGCTCCCTCTTTCCGTCGAGCAGCGTTCTGTGCCCGGAAACGCACCTGCTCCACCTTCTACGAACCATGGCACACGCAGGATACACTGTAAAAACTTCCGCCTGCTTTATCACGCCGGATCGGGACGTGCCCCGGACCCGGAAACGTCCGGGCGGGACCGCGCGCCCGGGTGACGCGCCACCGGGAGGCGGGGCACAGCCGGGCACGACCGTGCCCCGTCAGGGGTCATCCGGCTTCAGCCGGTCCGCCAGCAGGGCCGCGGCCTCGGCCACGGTGCCGCTGGCGTCCGCCGGCGCGCCCTGGTGCAGAAGGGCCAACGCCACCCGCGGGGCTCCCGCGCCAAGGGCCAGGTTGGCCGCCTCCAGGCAGCGCTCGGCGTCGTCCGCGGTGGCCGTAACGGCCTGGCGCGCCAGGGCCAGGGCGGCCGTCGTGTCACCGTTGGCGACGGCGGTGCGTGCCCGTTCCAGGAGGTAGCCGGCCACCGGAGAGGGGCGTTCGGCCGCCCGGGGCAGGGCATGGCGCAGGGTTTCCGCCGTATCTTCCCCGGCGTGGAGGCCGGGCGCCCAGGCCGTCAGCACCCGGCCCGGCCCGGCCAGGGCGGCCGGTGGCGGCGTCCCCGCTGCCGGGGCGCGGGGGTGCCGGACAATGGCCCGGCCGTCGGCGGTGCGGGTAAGGTGGGCCTCCGGTGCCGGCGCGTCGGCCAGGGCCACCTGGTGCAGGCCGGGCACGGGCTGCCACGCCGCCGCCGGCGCCCCGCCGCGCGCCAGCGCGTCCACCACGGCGAAGAAATCCGCCGGCTCGCCGTCGTCGCGGACGTAATGGCCGCCCAGGTAGGGATCGCATACGGCCAGGCGGGCCGTATCGCCGTCCGGGCAGGCCATCAGGGCGACCGTCCCCGGGTCGTCCGCCCCGGCCTCCCCGGCGGCGAAAACGAGCCCGGGCAGGCCGAAACGGTGGCCGATGCGCGCCAGGAGCAGGCAGGCGGTGAAGGCGGTATGGCCCATGGCCAGGCCGCGCCCCAGGCGATAGGCCTCGTCCAGGGGCTGATGGCGGTACAGGTCGGCCACCACGTGGTCCGCCGGTGCCGCCACGACCCAGCGCGCCATCCAGGTGGTCAGGGCCGTGAGCCGCTCGCGGACGCCCCGGCGGCGGGAGAGCACGACGGGCGCTTCCAGCGCGAGGTCCGCTTCCAGGGCCGTAAAGGCCGCGGGGTCGTGGGCTGGATCGGTCATGGGCGGCTCCTTTCGCCGGCAGCCGGACGACAAGCGACCAGGTGCTCCATGAAACGGCCGATGGTGTGTTCGGCATTCCAGGCCGGGGCGACGGCCCGCGCCCGGGCCGCCAGGTCGGGAAAAGCGTCCAGGGCGTGCAGGACGGCCGCTGCCACGCTTTCGGCCGTATGGGCCTGGAAGGGGACCATGCCGCCTTCGAGACGGGCATTCTCGCGCGCCATGTAGGAATCGGCGGGGATCACGGCCACCTTGCCCAGGGCCAGGGCCTCGAAGAAAAGGCCGGAACCGGCGCGACAATAACGTCCGGCGTAGGGCAGCAAAACGACGTCGGCTTCGGCCAGGCGGGCGTAGAAATCCTCGGGGTCGAGGGGGCCTTCGTGGAGGGTGACGGTCTCCTGTTGAGCCAGACGGTGGCGGATGGCGGCGATACGCTCGCCGCCCAGGTCGGACCACACGGGGTTGATCTGGACGGTAAAGCGCGCCCGTTCCGGCCGCGCCGCGACCACCCGGGCCACCACCTCGTCCAGCAGGGCGGCCCCGCGGCGCTCGAAGAACTGGCCCAGGAAGGCGATACGCAGGGGGCCCGTTCCGTTGGGCGGTCGGGTGTTCCGGTGATTGGCGCAAAAACTCGCGGGCAGGGTATGCGGCGCTTCTCCCACGGTCTGGGTGTGGCCGGACAGACCTGCCAGGTCGCTCGCTGTTTCGCCGTGTTCGGCGGCAAACATGAGCCGCCCGCGGTCCAGGGGCAGACATTTCCGGAAAAAGGCGCGGTAATGTTCTTCGGCGGCGGGGTTGGGCGTGCCGGCGGGAAAGTCGAGATAGTCCACTTCCATGAACATCACGGCGGCCGCCATGGCGACACGCGGGTGATGGTGCCGCAGCCATGCGGCCACGGGCGCCAGGAGGGGCAGGGCCACGGAATGGAAGAGCACGATGTCGCCGTCGGCTACCAGAGGGGTGAGGCTGTCCTCCAGGCGGCGCAGGAAGAGAGTGTCGAAGGCCGGCTCCGGCAGGCGGCCAGACGGATCGTACTGCGAACGGTGGAAAACGGGCAGCACGGCCAGTCCGGGCGGGTTGTGGTCGAGCGTCACATGCCCCAGGACCACCGGGGCAAGCCCGTGCCGGCGCGCCTCCTCGGCCAGGGCCAGATCCAGATGAAAGGGGTGGCCGGTATGGCCGCGCAGGGCGGGATCGACGATGATGAGTCGGGCCATCGCGCTCACTCCGCGGGCGCTGGCAACAGGCCGTCGAAAAAGGCCGCCGTCGAATGGGCCGCTGCCCAGACCGCGCCCGCCTGGCGGGCCTGTGCGCGCAGGCTGTCGAAGTGGTCCAGGGCATGGACCATGGCGTCGGCCAGGGCCTCGGCGCTGTGCTCCGCCATGGGTACCATGCCGCCTTCCAGCCACGCGTTCTCGCGCGCCATATAGGATGCCGCCGGGACGATGCCGACACGGCCGAGGGCCAGGGTTTCGTAGAACAAACCGGCACCGGCCCGGCGATAATACCCCGTGTAAGGCATGACCACGATGTCGGCGACGCCCAGGATGGCGTAGAAGGTTTCGGTGCTCAATGGACCTTCGTGCACCGTTACGGAATCCCGGGCGGCCAGGGCCTGCCGCACCGCCTCGACGCGGTCGGCATCCATCCCCGAGGCCGTGGCATTGATCTGGATGTCGAACACCGCCGCCCCGGGGCGGCGGGCCGCCACCCGCGCCACGGCCTCATCCAGAAGGTCGGCGCCGCGGCTCTCGAAAAAGTGGCCGAGGTAGACGATGCGTCGCGGCTCCGCGCGGCCCGACGGCGCCTCGCGCGGCAGGCCGCCCAGGAAGGCGGCGGGCTTGAGATGGGGGGCCTCGCCCACGGACCGGGTGTGGCCGCTGAAGGCCGCCATGTCGGCGGCGATCTCGTGATGCTCGGCGGCCAGCACGAGGCGCTCCGGCGGCAGGTCCCGGCAGTGGCGGAAGAAACGGCGGTAGCGTCCGGCCGCGGCGTTCTCCACCTCGTCGGGGAAGTCGAGGTAGTCCACGAACATGAACAACACCACGGCCATCATGGCCCGGCGCGGATGGTGGCGTGCCAGCCACAGCCCGACCCCCTCCACGTTGGCCTGCGTCAGGCTGTGAAAGACCACCAGGTCGCCGTCGGCCAGGATGGGAGTCAGGCCTTCTTCCAGGCGGCGGACGACATACGCATCGTACTCGTGCTGCGTTAGATGTTGGAGATTGACGTAGGGCGTGGCCTGAAAGGCGGGCATCAGGGCCAGGTCCGTCTCCAGGGCCGGCGCCGCAACCCGCTGGTTCGACAGGACCAGGTGCGGCACGGCGCGCCGTGTCGCTTCTTCGGCCAGAGCCAGATTGTAATTGAAATGGTGGCCGGACAGACCCTGCAGGGCCGGGTCCACGACGATCAGGCGTTGCGCCCCTCTCATGGCGCATCCGACGGGGCCAGGCCGGCCCCCACGTAGGTCACGTCGGCGCGTCCGGCAAGGACGCCGGCGTGCCGGCGCCAGAAATCGACCACCAGGCGTCCGGCAAAGAGGTCCGGCGACAGGTCCCGAAAAGCGGGGTCCGGGCTGGCCAGGCACACCGCTCGCGCGCGGCCGATGGCGTCGCGTGCGTCGTCCACCACGGTCAGGGTGACGGCCTCGGCCTCCGGATAAGCGGCCCAGGCATCGGCCGGGATCATGGGGTCGCAGGCCACGACAGCGATGCCCGCGGCGGCCAGTTCGCGCGCCAGCAGCAGGCCCGGCGCCGCCTCCACGACGTGGGAGCCGGGCTTGTAGGCCAGGCCCAGCACGGCCACGGTGTCGCCCGGGGCCAGCCATGCCTGCAGGTAGCGGGCCCAGGTATGCGGCCGTTCGTGATTGTTGCGGTCCACGGCATGCATCAGGCCGGCATCCACCTTCAGGTCTTCGGCGACCCGGGCCAGCGCCGCATTGTCGCGGGGGAAGCACGGGCCGCCGTACGGGGCGCCGCCCGTGAGATACTTGCCGCCGATACGGGAATCCAGGGCCAGGGCGCCCGTGACGGCGTCCACGTCGCCGCCGGGCAGCCGCTCGCACAGGTCCGCGAGCACGTTGGCGAAAGTGATCTTGTTCGTGACGTAGGCGTTCAGGGCCAGCTTGGCGAGTTCGGCGTTTTCCAGGCCCATGCGCCGGGACGGCGCGTCGTTTTCCAGCACCGTGCCATAGAAAGCTTCCAGCCTATCGCCGGCAACCTTTTCGTGCTCCCCGATCAGGATGAAGTCCGGATTCAGGAAGTCACGCACGGCGCTGCCCAGGGCGATGAATTCGGGACTGTAACAGAGATGGAAGCCCACCCCTGCCTGTTTGCCGGACTCCTGCTCCAGAACAGGCAGGAGCGTATTGCGTGTTGCCCCGGGAAGCACCGTGCTTGTCAGCACCACGGTCAGGGGGGTTGCCTTGTGGCGCAGGGCGGCTCCGATGGCCCGGAAGGTGGCCGCCGCGTAATCGGTGGCGAAGCCGCCATCCGACCGCGACGGGGTGGGGACGATGACAAAGACAATGTCACTGCGGACCACCGCTTCGGCGGTGTCCGTCGTGGCGCCGAGGCGGTCGCGGTTGCGCCGGATGAGGGTCTCCAGGCCCGCCTCCGGGGCCGGCGGTCGCCCCGCGTTGAGGGCGTCCACCGCCCGCTCGTCCACGTCCACCCCGAGCACGGACAGGCCCCGCTCGGCGAAAGCCGCGGCCATGGCCGCGCCCAGCTTGCCCAGGCCAATCACGGCGGGCCGGGTCGGGGCGTTTGCCAGGCCGTGCGCCACGTCAGCCACCTGTCTTCTCCTCAACATGGCGGGGCGGGCGCGCCATGACGGCTTTCCGCGTCGCCCATGGCGCGCATCCGGGTGTCAGGCAGGCCGCCCCGTGATCAGGAGATGCCAGCCGAGGCGCTTTTCCAGGGCCCGGAACATCTCGGTCGGCATCGCCTTGAACCAGGGCTGCCATTCGTATTCATGCCGAATGTATTTCTCGATAACGTACGGAAAGATGTGGTCCTGGTCCAGGGACACCACCTCGAACCCGTTGTCCGTCAGGAGGGCCCGGGCGGCGTCATGGCTGTAAGTGCGGGCGATGGGCACGCCGGCCTGTGCCTCCGGGCGGTCCAGGCCGGCTTCGATCATGATGTTCTTCCAGGAGGTTTCCGCGTAGAGCATGAGCCGGAACTCACCCCCGTCGCCCAACAGGCGTCGGGCCTCCCGGACGGCGCGGGCCGGGTCGGGCGTGTGGTGCAGGACGCCGAATGCATAGACAAGGTCGAAGGTCTGCCCGGGGACACTGGCTGTCGCCCCCTCGGCGTTGCCTTCGAGAAACGTCCCCGACAGACCGTTCACCGCGAACCGCTGGCGGGCGATGGCCAGACTCGCGGGGGACAGGTCAAGGCCCGTATAGTCGGCGCCGTGGCGGGCAAAATTGAGGGCATCCGTGCCGATGCCGCAGCCCAGCTCGAGGACGGCGCAGCCGCGCCAGCGGGGGAAGTTCGCGAAAGCCGGAATATGCGGCTCGACAAAGTACTTGCGCTGTTCCACTTCGTCGGAGTACTGGCGCGTATCCTGCGGACGTGCCGAATGGTTCAGGTTGCACGGCCGCTGATCCCAGAAGGCCCGGACCGTCTCAATGCCCGGGGTTTCCGGCACGTCGTCGGTGTGTTGGGTCATGCCGCCTCTCAGGCGTCCTTGTTGCCGGCGGCCACCTCGTCGGCGATCCAGGCGTAGGTGGGGCGCAGGCCCGCTTCCAGGGAATACCCGGGACGCCAGCCCAGGCGCTCGGCAATAAGCCGGTTGTCGGAGCACCGCCCGCGCACACCCTGGGGGCCCGGGACGTGCTGGATGGTGACCGTCTTGTCCGCCACGCGGCAGATGGCTTCCACAAGGCCGTCTATGGTGACCATTTCCTCCGAGCCGATGTTCACGGGGCCGGTGAAATCGGAGCGCATCAGCCGGAGGGTGCCTTCCACGCAGTCGTCGATATAGAGAAACGACCGGCTCTGTTGGCCATCCCCCCAGACACGGATGGCGCCGCCCTCGGATGCTTCCGCTACCTTTCGGCACAGGGCCGCCGGCGCCTTTTCGCGGCCGTCGTTCCACGCGCCTTCGGGGCCGAAAATGTTATGGTAGCGGGCAATGCGAACCTTCATCCCGTGGTTGCGCCCGTAGGCCAGATACAGGCGCTCGCTGAACAGCTTTTCCCAGCCATATTCGCTGTCCGGCGCCGCCGGGTAAACGCTGTCCTCCGCGCAATGCGGGTTGTCCGGGTCCATCTGGTTGCGTTCCGGATAGACGCAGGCCGAGGATGCGTAGAACAAGCGACCGGCGTTGCGGCGGTAGCACGCATTGAGAACGTTAAGATTGATAACGCCCGAGTTGTGCATGATGTCGGCATCATTGGCGCCGGTGAAAACATAGCCCGCGCCGCCCATGTCGGCGGCAAGCTGGTATACCTCGTCGAAGGGGCCGTCAACGATGCTATGGCAGAAGGCCGGGTCCCGGAGGTCGCCGAGGGCAAAATCATCGGCTGCCGTCGGCGCGTAGCGCGGGTATTTCAGATCGGCGCCGCGCACCCAGGCGCCCTCCGCCTTGAGGCGCCTCACCAGATGATGGCCGATGAAGCC
>CAJXLG010000102.1 GCA_913055885.1 uncultured Rhodospirillales bacterium | reverse complement strand
AAGCCGCACCAGATGCGGCCGGGGCCGTGACGGGACGACGGGAATCCTGGTTACGCCCCTGGCACAGCGGGGCGTCTTTCGAGGCGCCGCCTCGGGCGGAGCATCTCAAGATGACAACGGATCGGGGCGGCCGTTTCCCTGCGCTTCCCTTTACACCCGCCCCTCTTCCCGGTTCACGGCGGCGGCCACGGCGCGGGTGAGGGGCGCCTCCAGCAGCGTTTCCAGGGGCGCGGAGAGGCGGCGGCGCCAGTTGGGGTATTCCGTCACCGTGCCGGGGACGTTGATCTGGTCCGCCTCCACCGCCAGGTCGTCCAGGTTCACCATCATGAGGCACGCCGGGCTGCGCGCCAGGTAGCGGTGGATGGCCACGATCAGGGGCGTCAGGTCCTCGTCGGGCACGTAGCCTTCCGGCAGCAGGTTCTCCGAATGCAGGGCGTCGATGAGGCGCTGGCGGTCCGTCACGCGGTCGCGTTCCGCCTCGGCGCGGGCCGTGTCGTCGGGGAAGAGCGACAGCTTCCGCCGCACCGTGATGTCGCGCCCCTGCCAGTGCCCCAGGATGGTGTGCAGGTCGTGCGTTCCGGGCGTCGCCAGGGCCAGCGCCGGATAGGCGTGCGGCGGCTTGAACACCCCGTGCTCCTGGCGCTCGAAATACATGAGCCGGTACGACAGGATGCCCTCGCGGCTCATGCGCTCGCGGAAGCCGGCCGGCACCGTGCCCAGGTCCTCGCCCACCACCAGGCAGGCGTTGCGCTGGCTCTCCAGGGCCAGGATGCCCAGGAGGTCCTCGAAGGGATAGCGCACGTAGGCGCCGCCCATGCTGTTGTCCGGTCGCCGCACCTGCCAGAACAGATGCATCAGCCCCATGGCGTGGTCCATGCGCAGCGCCCCGGCGTGGCGCATGTTGCCGCGCACGATGTCGATGAAGGGCTGATAGGCGCGTTCCTTCAGCGCCAGGGGCGACAGGGGCGGCACGCCCCAGTCCTGGCCGAAGGCGTTGAGGGGATCGGGCGGCGCGCCGAAGCTCGCCCCGGTGACGAAGAGCCCCTGCTGCGTCCAGGTATCGGCGCCGTCGGGGTTGGACCCCACGGCCAGGTCGCGGTACAGGCCCACGTGCATGCCGCGTTCGTGGCACGTCCGCTGCGCCGCGCCGAACTGCCGGTCGGCCAGCCATTGCAGGTACAGCCGGAAATCCACGGCCCCGGCGTTGTGGCTGGCGAACTGCGCCACCGTCTCGCTTTCCGGGTCCTGGTAGGCGGTGGGCCACTGGTGCCACGGCGTGCTGCCGAAGCGTTCCTGCAGCACCTCGAACACCCCGAAGCGGTGGAGCTGCCGCCCGCCCGCCTCCTTGAAGGCGGCGAAATCGGCCCGCGCCTCGGGGTGGTCGCCCAGACAGCCGTGGAGCGCGGCCAGGGCCTTTTCCTTGAGCGGCCCGATGGTGGCGTAGTCCACCAGCTCGGCGCGGCGGGCGGCGGCGATGCCCTCGCGGAATTCCGCCGACTCCATGAGGCGCTGCGCCTCGGCGCAGGCGCCATAGCCGGGTGCCACCGTGACGTCGATGAACAGCGGGTTCAGGTAGCGCCGGCTGGACGGCGAATAGGGGCTGGCGTGTTCCGGGTTGCCGGGAAACAGGGCATGCATGGGGTTGAGCCCCACGGCGTCGGCGCCCTGGCCGGCCATGCCGTCGGCCAGGCGGGCGAGGTCGCCGAAGTCCCCCATGCCCCAGTTGCGCGCCGAGGTGAGGGTGTAGAGGTGGCACGCCACGCCCCAGGCACGGCCGCCGCCCCGCACCCAGTCGGGCATGTAGGCGCGCGCCGGGGCGACGACGAGGCTGGCCGTCCCGGTGCCGCCGGGGCCCTCCACGCTCAGGGTGTGGTAGCCCTCGGGCAGCCCCTCCGGCAGCGGCAGCCGCCGGCGCTCCAGGGTGCCGGCGTCGGTGGCGCGCTGTTCCAGGCGTTCCAGGTCGCGGGGCAGGACGGTGCCGCCGTGGCTGGTGCCGTCCTCGCAGGCGAGGGTCCAGGTGAGGGCGGCGGCCGAGGCCTCCGGCAGCACCACGGTGACGGCGGCGGGCGTGCCGGCGCCCGGGCGCACCACGGTGACGGGCTCCAGGGTGCGGCGCCACGGCGCGTCCTGGAGGGCGTGCAGGCTCTCCGCGGCGTCCGCCTCCGACCCCGCCTTGAGCCCCATGGCCAGCAGGATGGCCTGCATGGTCAGGGGGGCCGTCTCGTGCCAGACGTTCTCGACATCCCAGTAGCCGGCCTCGATGCCGGCGAGCTCCGCCAGGCGGGCAAGGGTGGAATCCGTCAACGCCGCCCCCCTATTCCGGGAACGAGCCGGCCGCCGCCCCGCCCAGGGGCAGCATGGGCTGCTCGTCCTCGTGCGGCCGGTCCTCGGGCCGGTGCATGAGCAGCACCAGCGACCGCGCCTTCAGGGGATAGGCCTCGCCGGCGTAGTACAGGGCGGGCGGCCCGCTCTCCCCGGGCCGCGCCGTGTCCAGCACCAGCGCCCACTCGCCGCCCAGGTCGGCGGGCGGAAGGTGGAAGGGCAGGTCGTCGTGGTGGGCGTTCATGAGCACGATGAAGCGCCGGTCCGCCTCGCTCTCGCCCATCTCCGACATGTGGAAGCCCGTGTCGCCGCCCAGGTGGAAGCCGAAGCAGCGGGCGTAGGGCACCTGCCAGTCCTGTTCGTTCAGTTCGCGGCCCTCGGGCGCCAGCCACGTGATGTCCTTCATGGACTCGCCGTCCATGTGGACCCCGTGGAAGAACCGCTTGCGCCGGAACACCGGATGCTTCCTGCGAAGGTGGATGAGGCGCTTGACGAAGTTCAGGAAGGCGCGCCGGTCGGGGTCCGTCATGTCCCAGTCCAGCCAGGTGGTCTCGTTGTCCTGGCAGTAGGGATTGTTGTTGCCGCCCTGGCTGTGGCCCAGCTCGTCGCCCGCCAGGATCATGGGCGCCCCCTGCGACAGCAGCAGGGTGGCCATGAGGTTGCGCTTCTGCTGCCGGCGCAGGGCCTGGACTTCCGGGTTCTCCGTGGGGCCCTCGTCGCCGCAGTTCCACGAGAAGTTCTCGTCGTCGCCGTCCCTGTTGCCTTCCTGGTTGGCCTCGTTGTGCTTGGTGTTGTAGCTGACCAGATCTTCCAGGGTGAAACCGTCGTGCGACGTGATGAAGTTGATGGAGGCCTCGGGCCGGCGGCCGTGGTGCTCGAAGCAGTCGGACGAGCCCGTCACCCGGTAGGCCACGTCCGGGATGCGGCCCTCGTCGCCGCGCCAGTACTGGCGGATGGTGTCGCGGAACCTACCGTTCCATTCCGCCCAGCCCGCGGGAAAGTTTCCCAGTTGGTAGCCGTCGGGCCCCAGGTCCCAGGGCTCGGCGATGACCTTGGCCGTGGCGAGCACCGGGTCCTGGCGCAGGGCGGTGAGGAAGGGGCCGGAGGGGTTGAAACCGTTGGCCGTGCGGCCGACGGCGGGCGCCAGGTCGAACCGGAAGCCGTCCACGTGCATCTCCTGCACCCAGTAGCGCAGGGAATCCATGACCATCTGCACCACGCGCGGATGGTCCATGTTGAGGGTGTTGCCGCAGCCCGTATAGTCCACGTAGTGGCGCGGCTCGTGGGGGTCGAGCCGGTAGTAGGTGGCGTTGTCGATGCCCTTGAGGGACAGCATGGGCCCCAGGCCGTTGCCCTCCGCCGTGTGGTTGTAGACCACGTCCAGGATGACCTCCAGGCCCGCGTCGTGGAAGGTGCGGACCATGGTCTTGAATTCCTGCACCCGGCCGCTGGACAGGTACTTGGGGTCCACGGCGAAGAAGGTGTACGGGTTGTAGCCCCAGTAGTTCACCAGCCCCTTTTCCGCCAGCGGCTTCTCGTCGCCGAAGGGGAAGATGGGCATGAGCTCCACGGCCGTGACGCCCAGGTCCTTCAGGTGGCGGATCACCGACGGCCGCGTCAGCCCGGCGAAGGTGCCGCGGATGGACTCCGGCAGGTCGGGATGGCGCATGGTGTGGCCGCGGACGTGCATCTCGTAGAACAGGCTCTCGAAATAGGGCGTCCGCGGCCGGCGGTCCGTCTCCCAGGCGAAGGCCGGGTCGATGACCTGGGCCTTGGGGACGCAGCGGGCGCTGTTGCGCCTGTCCATGACCATCTCGCCGCGGCTGGGCTTGTACGGCAGGATGGCGTCATCCGGCCGCACCCGGCCGCGCAGGGCCTTGGCATAGGGGTCCACCAGCAGCTTGTTGGGGTTGAAGCGGTGGCCGTTCTTCGGGTCCCAGGGGCCGTACACGCGGTAGCCGTAGAGCTGGCCGGGCGCCACTTCCGGCAGGTAGGCGTGCCACACCTCGTCCGTGAATTCCGGCAGGGGGATGCGCTCCTCCCGCCGCCCGCCGGGGTCGAAGAGGCACAACTCCACCTTCTCGGCGTTGGCCGAGAAGAGGGCGAAATTGACCCCCTTGCCGTCCCAGTGGGCGCCCAGTTGGCAGGGCGAGCCCGGCCACACCTGGTACCGGTTGATCCGGGTCATGACGAGGCCGTGGTCGCCGTGCCGCTCGCGCCGCCCGGGCCGGTGGTGCCGGCCGCCGGCGGGTCGTCCGGCTTGAGCACCAGCGCCCCCAGGGGCGGCACGTCCAGGGACAGGGAATGCGGCCGGCCGTGCCAGGGCACCTGGTCGCCGGGGACCGCCCCCCCGGTGGTGACGCCGGCGCCGCCGTAGGCCTCGCAGTCGGAGGAGAAGGCGATGGTCCACGAGCCGCCGAAGGGCACGCCCAGGCGGTAGCCGTGGCGCACCACGGGCGTGAAGTTGATGACGACGGCCACCGTCTCCGCCGGCGTATCCCCCTTGCGCAGGAAGGAGATGGTGCTGCTCTCGTTGTCGCTGGCGTCGATCCACTCGAAGCCGTCGCTGGCGCAGTCGTGGCGGTGGAGGGCCGGCGTGTCGCGGTAGAGGTGGTTCAGGTCGCGCACCAGGGCCTGCATGCCGGCGTGGTAGGGGTCCTCCAGCAGGTGCCAGTCGATGCTCTCGTCGTGCTTCCACTCGCGTTCCTGGGCGATCTCGTCGCCCATGAAGATGAGCTTCTTGCCCGGGTGGGTCCACTGGAAGGCGAAATAGGCGCGGAGGTTGCCGAACTTCTGCCAGCGGTCGCCCGGCATGCGGTCCAGCAGCGACCCCTTCCCGTGCACCACCTCATCGTGGGACAGGGGCAGGAGGAAGTTCTCGTGGAAGGCGTAGAGCAGCCCGAAGGTCAGCTCGTCGTGGTGATGCTGCCGGTGGATGGGGTCGTGCAGCATATAGGTGAGGGTGTCGTTCATCCACCCCATGTTCCACTTGTAGCCGAAGCCCAGGCCGCCCAGGTACGTGGGCTGCGACACCATGGGCCAGGAGGTGGATTCCTCGGCCACGGTGACGGTGTCGGGATAGGCGTCGTAGACGCGCTCGTTCATGCGGCGCAGGAAGGCGATGGCCTCCAGGTTCTCGTTGCCGCCGTACTCGTTGGGCACCCAGTCGTCGTCCTCGCGGCTGTAGTCCAGGTACAGCATGGAGGCCACGGCGTCCACGCGCAGGCCGTCGATGTGGAACTGGTCCATCCAGTACAGGGCGTTGGTGAGGAGATAGTTGCTCACCTCCGGCCGGCCGTAGTTGTAGATGAGCGTGCCCCAGTCGCGATGGCGGCCGCGCCGCGGGTCGGCGTGTTCATAGAGGTGGGTGCCGTCGAAATAGACCAGCCCGTGCGGGTCCTCCGGGAAGTGGCCCACCACCCAGTCCACGATGACGCCGATGCCGGCGTCGTGGCAGGCGTCCACGAAATACTTGAAGTCGTCGGGCGTGCCGTAGCGGCTGGTGGGGGCGAAGAGGCCGATGGGCTGGTAGCCCCACGAGCCCTCGAAGGGAAACTCGCTCACGGGCATCAGCTCGATGTGGCTGAAGCCCATGTCGCGCACGTAGGGCACCAGGCGGTGCGCCAGCTCGCGATAGGTGGGCGACCGCTGCCCCTCTTCCGGGATGCGCACCCACGAACCCAGGTGCACCTCGTAGACGGTCATGGGGGAATCGGTGCGCACGGTGGCCCCGCGCCGCTCCATCCACGCCTGGTCCGACCACGCGTAGTCCGAAAGCCCCCACACCACGGAGGCCGTTTCCGGCGGCGTGCGCGCATAGAAGGCGTAGGGGTCGGCCTTGAGCGCCAGCAGGGTGCCGTCGCTCGCCTTGATCTCGTATTTGTAATAGGTCCCCTGCCCCAGGCCGGGCACGAAGATCTCCCACAGGCCGCTGCCGGGATGGAAACGCATGGGATGGACGCGGCCGTCCCAGTGGTTGAACGGCCCCACCACGCTCACCCGGCGGGCGTTGGGCGCCCAGACGGCGAAGCTGACGCCCTCGACGCCTTCCTGCGTGGCGGGGTGGGCGCCCAGCTTGCGATAGCTGTCCAGGTGCGTGCCCTCCGCCAGCAGGTGGCGGTCCACGTCGCCCAGCAGCGGCCCGAAGCGGTACGGGTCGTCCACGTCATGCACGCCGTCGGGATCATGGAGGCGGAACCGGTACGGGAAGAACTGCGTCCGGTCCGGCAGGTGGACGGCGAAAAGCCCCTCCTCGTGGTGGCGCGCCATGTCGGCCACGGGCCGGCCGGTGGCGGCGTCCACCAGCTCCAGGCGGTGCCCTCGCGGCTGGAAGGCGCGCACCACCAGGGCGCCGTCGGCGGCCTCGTGCATGCCCAGGAAGCTGAAGGGATCGGGGTGATCGGCATTGACGATGGCGGCCACGTCGGCTTCGGGCGCGACCGCGGCATTGTCGGGCGTGGGATTCATGATGGGGCGGTTGCCTTGTTTCCTGGTCGGGACGGGGCTCCGGGGGCACGGCGGACGGCCGGGCCGCGGGCGCGCCGGCGGATCACTGCCGGGTGCCGCCCTTGCTGCCCTTGCTGCTCCCGGTCGTGCCGGCGCCACCGCTCTTCGCGGTGCTCTTGGCGGCCGTCGTCTTGCCGCCGCTCTTGGTCGTGCTCTTGGTCGTGCTCTTGGTGGTGGTCGTCTTGCCGCCGCTCTTGGCGCCGCCCTTGGCCTTGGCGGCCGTGCCGCCCGTGGTCTTGCCGGCCCCCTGGCCGGTGGCGGGGGCGCGCATGGTCATGCGGCGCGTGCCGGCCTTCTGGGCCTGGACGTCGGCGGACGTGCCGATGAGGGGTTCGTTGGCCGGCGGATGCCCCACGTCAGCAGCACTCCCCGCGCCGCCGGCGGGCGTCCCGCCGTCCTCGGCCAGGATGACGGCCTCGGCGCGGGCCCAGAAATCCTCGTCGCCACCCTCGGGGCAGCCGGCCTCCTCCCAGAGCAGGTAGGCCTTGAACCGGATGCGCTCCTCACGATCAGCCATGCTCGCCTCGCTGTGCCCGGCGTGAACCCTGGCCGGACCATCTCGGCGGCCCGGCATACCGTCCCTGATCGTGGCGGCAAGACCGCCTCCAATGCAACCACCCAGGGGAGTGGTTTTTCACGCCCGCGCACCCGTTTTCGACCCCCGATGGACGGGCAGGGTCGCGATGTGAAACCAGAAGCGGTTGAGCTTGTGGATGGCCTCCAGGAACTTGTCCAGGTCCACGGGCTTCACGAGGTAGGCGTTGACGCCCAGCTCGTAGCACCGGGCGACGTCCTGGACGGACTGGGACGTGGTGAGCGCCACCACGGGAAGCTGCGCCAGCACCGGGTCGCGCTTCACCTCGGCCAGCACCTCGCGGCCGGACATCCTGGGCAGGTTCAGGTCAAGGAGGATGAGCGCCGGGCGGGGGGCGTTCTCGTAACCGCCGTCGCGGCGCAGGAATTCCATGGCCGCCACACCGTCCACGACGTGGTGCAGCCGGCCGGGATCGCCGGATTCCCGGAAGGCCTCCTCCACCAGCCGGGCATCCCCGGGATTGTCCTCCACCAGCAGGACGTCGCGGTTAAGTTCGGCGGTCATGGGTCAGCGGGTCCTTCCGGCCCGGCGTCGCGTCGCGGCATCGTCCATCATCACACGGCCACGGCACTGTGGTCGTCGTAGACGCGCCAGCTTCCCTTGCCGTGGTGCTTGGCACGGTACATGGCGGTATCCGCCCGGTCGATGAGCGTCTGGGCATCGGGCCCGTGCTGCGGGAACAGGGCGATGCCCACGCTGCATCCCACGTGCAGTTCCAGATGGTCCACCCGCACGGGCTCGGCGAGCGTTCCCAGGATGCTGCGGGCCACGCTGCGGGCGTCCTCCGTCCGCTGCACTTGGCGCAGCACCACCAGGAACTCGTCGCCGCCCAGGCGGGCCACGGTGTCGGAGGCGCGCACGCAGTTGCGCAGGCGGTGCGCCGCCTCCTGCAGCAGGCGGTCGCCCACCAGGTGGCCGTGGGTGTCGTTGATGTCCTTGAAGCCGTCGAGATCAACGAACAGGACGGCGAGGCGCTGGCGGTCGCGCGCCGCCTCCACCACGGCGTGGCTCAGCCGGTCCTGCAGGAGCATGCGGTTGGGCAGGCCCGTGAGGGCATCGAAGTTGGCCTGGTGGAACATGCGGTCTTCCTGCTTGCGCTCCTCGGTGACGTCGGAGAAGACCCCCACATAGTTGGTGAGGTTGCCGGCGTCGTCGTAGATGGCGGTCACCGTGAGGCGCTGGACATAGACCTCGCCGTTGCGGCGGCGGTTCCACACGTCGCCCAGCCAGTGGCCCGTCTCGTGGACCACGCGGTACATCTCCTCGAAGAATTCGGGCCCGTGCCGGCCGGACGACAGCAGGGCCGGCGTGTTGCCCACGGCCTCCCCGGCGGGATAGCCGGTGATCCGGGTGAAGGCCGGGTTGACGGCGACGATGACGCCGTCGGCGTCGGTCATCATCATGGCCTCGGCGGCCGTCTCGAAGACGGCGGTGGCCATGCGCTGGTAGCGTTCG
>CAJXLG010000101.1 GCA_913055885.1 uncultured Rhodospirillales bacterium | reverse complement strand
CGCGGGGGCGGGAGGCAAGCTTTGTGCGCGTGTCGGCTTGGGGCCGTCGCGTCCGAAAAGGTTACCGTCATCCTGCACACTTTTGGCCGACTCTGTTCGGCCAAAAGTGTACAGAATCTCCGCAACATGGGGTGCAGCCAGTACCTGTTGACCGGCACAAGGGCACAATAAACGCGGTGGGACGCTCCAAAACACGGAGGGCCAAAGCAACGGAGCCTATAATCTAGCGTGGTACCGGCATTGGTGCGCTTGCGGAGTGGGGAAAACTGGCAAGAAGACAGATCGCAGTTGGGTATTGGCAAAACAGGCTGTTTATGTTATCCGTTCCTATGCACGGTTTATAGGTCATTGCCTATGGTGACGAAATGAAAGATTCCGAAGACTACAGCAGAAAGGTGCAGCTCTTCTGTCCGACCTGCGGGTCAACTGAACTGGAAGATTCGGAAGAAACCGAAGGATGGGACACCCTTTACCAGTGTATATCGTGCGAAAATCAGTTTTCCAGACAAAATATAATCGAGGCGAATCATGAAAATATCCAAAAACATGTGGAAGAGGTTAAAGGTGAAATAATAGGCGACTTTCAAAAAATGTTTAAAAAAATTTTCGATAAAAATAAGAGGTGATAGAATATGGATTACGGTGACGTTGCTTCTACTGTAATTTCACTAGGGGCGCTGTTTTTTTCAATATTTTCATTTTGGCGAACGCGTGGTCTTCGGCAACAGCAGCACAAGCTTATGCAGATTCAGGAAGAAACAGAGAAATACGCGTTAGATCGCGAAAAGAAAAATGCTGAGGCGGAAAAAGAGTCTGATATCACTGCTCATTGCGTAAACGAAGGAAAAAATAAAGAAAAATTACGTATTGCTAATAAGGGCCGGGGCATTGCATACAATGTAAAAGTAACGCCTTGTGGCGATACGAATCCGGTGGTTACCAGCGATTTGAACAGAGCATTCCCTATGGAAAAACTTGATCCGGGAGGTAGCGTCGACACGCTGATGAGCGTGTCTTTAAATAGCGATAAGAAATTTTCTATTGAAATAGAGTGGCTTGACGAAAAAAATATAAAGAAATCAGATACTAAATACATAACTATCTAACTAGCATGAAGGCGTTTCTGATGAGTTGTCACTATATAAACTTTTTTCATCGCCTCATATGCTACTAAATCTACATGAATATTTGATAACTATACACCATTTAGCTCCTATGTATCACGCTGCACGCTGCACGGTTCTCTAGATAGCTCGTAAGCTGGCTGACACCGTCAATATTTTCCATAACATCCAACGGATAACCGTCGAGGGTCACATTAGCGTTATGCATCCAGGCCCGGGCAGCGGCTTCGTCGCCGCCCGTAATGGCATCCAGGGCCCGGAACAGGCGCACGAACAGCACGGCCATCTCGAAAGACTTGGTGCCCGGGGAAAGCGTATAGTTCCCCGCCTTCATGCGGGACACGGTGAACGGACTCCCCCCCAGAATGGCGCCCAGGGTGCCGGCGGGGACATCGAGCCACGCCGCCGCCCGGACGACGGCATTGGTCAAGACGACCCCTTGATCGCATCGCGCTTCCTGCTGCGCTGTGTCCGCCATCATGCAGACCTCCTGTTCCTTCACCAGACATTATGAGCGGTTCTGGTTGCCAGGGAAAGAACAGACTACTGGGCCTGCTCCGGCGCCCGCGCCTGATCCAGTTCGCCCGTGCGCACCAGCGCCAGGCGCGTGAAGACCGGGCCCACCAGCTCGAACAGCACCGTGGAGCCCACCACCACCGCCATGATGGTGTCCTCCCACTGGGGCAG
This sequence comes from uncultured Rhodospirillales bacterium, assembly GCA_913055885.1. Taxonomy (GTDB): domain Bacteria; phylum Pseudomonadota; class Alphaproteobacteria; order Rhodospirillales; family CAJXLG01; genus CAJXLG01. The sequence continues at coordinate 7,297 of CAJXLG010000101.1, read as the reverse complement.
CGCCGCCCCCGCCGTCAGGGCCATGCCCAGGGCGACGCCCGCCTGCGGCTGGATGGCCGGACCCAGCCAGCGGCGGTGGGCATCCGGGGCACGCCCCAGGGCGCCGCCCAGCCATGCGCCGCCCAGCAGTCCCAGGACGCGGCCCACCACGTAGAGGGCGCCGAAGGTCCCGATGGTGGCGATTTTTTCCGGATGGGCGCTGGCCCCGGTGAGGACGAAGAACAGCACCATCACCGGCCAGTCGATGGCCTCCACCGTATCGAAGGGGCGGCTGTCGCTCTTGAGCACGTTCACCAGCACGGCGCCCATGGTAATGGCGGCGAGCAGGTACGACGCCCCCAGCCAGAGGGCCAGCGCGCCGCACGCCAGGATGAGCCCCAGCGCCGCCACCTGCATGGGCTCGCCCGAGCGCACGTGGCGCACGATGAGGGTCGTGGGCAGGGCGAGCAGCGCCCCCGCCAGCAGCGCGCCGCCCACGGATTGCGCCCCCGACAGCAGCGGCCCAGCCGGCGCGCGGGCGTTGGCGATCATCTCCGCCCCGGCGAGCAGGATGTCGAAAACGACGAGCCCGACGACGTTGTTCACCGCCACCACGCTGAGCATGGTGCGGGTGTAGCTGCCGCGGGCGCCGGCCTCTTCCACCACGTTCATGATGGCGGCGGGCGCCGAGGCCGGCGCCACCCCGGCCAGCACCAGGGCCAGGGGAAGCGGCGCGCCGGCCGCCACCAACAGGCCGCCGACGAGCAGCGCCGCGCCCAGGACGGCGCACGCCGAGAACCAGATGAGCCGCGTGCCGCGCGCCCGCAGCAGGGGAAGCGCCAGGTTGCGCCCCAGCAGGAAGCCCACCATCACCAGCGCCACCTTGGACACCACCGGGTACCAGGCGCCGGTCTCCACGGGCAGGACGTCCAGGCCGGGGGCGCCGGCGATCATGCCGGCCAGGATGAGCAGCGTCACGCGCGGCACCCGCAGGCGCCAGCCCACCACCTCGGTGCCCAGCCCCACCAGGAGCAGGACGCTCAGGGTCAGCACCAGCCCGGCGCTCCCGTCTTCCATGAAACGCTCCCCCTTCGACAGGGCCGGGCCCCCGGCCGCTACCGCGCCGCCTCGCCCACCCGCTTCAGCGCCGTCCGGGTCAGCACCGGGCCGGCCAGTTCAAACAGCACCGTGGAGCCCACCACCACCGCCATGATGGTGTCCTTCCACTGCGGCAGATGGCTCCCCGCCACCAGGGCCATGCCCAGCGCCACGCCGGCCTGGGGCATGATGCCCGGCCCCATCCACAGCCGGTGCGCTCGCGGCGCCCGCGCCAGGCTGCCGCCCGCCCAGGCACCCGCCATGAGCCCGGCGGCCCGCGCCACCACGTAGACGCCGCCCAGCCAGCCCACCGCCTTCAGCTCGCCCAGGTGCGCTTCCGCGCCGGCAAGGATGAAGAAGACCACCATGATGGGCCATTCCACGTTCTCGATGGCGTGGAACGGCCGGCTGTCGTGGTGCAGCAGGTTGGCCAGCACCGTGCCCAGGACCATGGCCGCCAGAAGGTAGGACACCCCGGCCCACAGGGCCAGACCGCCGCACACCAGCACCAGGCCCAGGGCCTCGGCCTGCATGGGCTCCCCCGAGCGGATCCAGCGCGTGACGTAGGCGGCCGGCACGCCCAGCGCAACACCCAGCAGGAGCGCGCCGCCCAGCTCGGCGCCGCCGAAGAGAAGCGGCTCGACGACGCTGCCGCTGCCCAGCAGGGCCTCCGCCGCCGCCAGCAGGACGCTGAACACGATAAGGCCCCAGGCGTCGTCCACGGCCACCACGCCCAGGAGGGTTTCCGTATAGGGGCCCCTGCCCCCCGCCTCGTCCACCACGTTGTGGATGGCGGCGGGCGCCGACGCGGGCGCCACGCCGCCCAGTACCAGGGCGAGGGGAAGGGGGACCCCGGCGACGACGAGGGCCACGACCACCAGGGCGGCCGCCCCCAGCACCTCCCACACGGAGAACCACAAGACCTCGCGGCCGTGCGCCCGCAGGACGGGCAGCGCCAGCTTGCGCCCCAGCAGGAAGCCCACCATGAGAAGGGCCATGCTGGACACCGTTGGGTACCACGCGTCGGCATCGGCGGGCAGCAGGTCCAGGCCGGACGGCCCCGCCGCCATGCCCGCCAGGATGAGCAGCGTGACCCGCGGCACGCCCAGGCGCCGGGCCACCACGTCCATCACCATGCCGGCGAGCAGCAGCGCCCCCAGGGTGATGAGCAGGGATGGGGTGCCTTGGTGCATGGTCCGGCTCCGATCAACCGCCGGTGCGGCGGCGCAACGCGGCCAGGGGCCCCGTCGCCGGCGGCGCCACGGGATCGGGCACCGACGGCGCCGGTTCCGGCGCGGCGGGGCGCTCGCCGCGGAACAGGCGGGCCCAGAACAGGGCCTGGTCGTGCTCATAAGGGAAAACGTCGGCGACAGCCCGCAGGCGTCGGATCAGGTCCACGCCCAGCGGCAGGTCCGGGTCGTCCGCCTCGCGGGCACGCTGCTGGTGCGTCGCCGCCGTGTGCAGCAGGACGTCATTGAGGTTGTGGGCCAGGATGGTGTCGCGGGTGGCGGGGTCCAGGTCGGCGGCCGTGGCGCCCTGCCCCGACACGGTGTGGGCAGGAATGACGGGCGCATCAAACCCGATGCGACGCCACACCAGGAAGGCCAGGGCGTCGAACCGTTCCGTCACGCCCGCCAGGACGTCGGCGCGGTACAGCGTTGCCAGGGCGTCCGGCAGGGCCTCGCGGCCCGACGGCATGGGCCGCAGGTCGCCCACGGTGGTGTCATCCAGGAGATCGTGGAAGCGGCGGTGGGTGACGCCTTCCGCCCCCCGGGGCAGGCCGGCCAGGCAGCGGGCCTGGAAGTCCTGCGCCTCGGGCACGGTCCGGGCGAACGTGGCCAGGTCGGGCGGCGGAGCAACGATGCGCCCGCGCGAGCTGCCGTTTTCGACCCGGTTGCGATAAATCGCGTTGTGGTAAAGGGACACCACGCGTTCCACCGGATCCCGCAGCACCGTCACCAGCAGGGTGTCCGGCGGCAGCGGCCAGGGGACGACTTCGTGCCCGCTCACCAGGCAGCGGGTGTCCGGGCGCAGGGTGTCCAGCGCTTCCCGGAAAGTCGCCTGGTCACACGGCGGATAGCGGAAGGCGACACCCGTGTCCCGGTAGGCACGCTCCAGCAGAGCCATCAGGGTGGAGCCGGCGGTCTTCGGGATGTGGGCGAGCAGGACGTTCACCGCATCCCCTCAGCCGCCGCCGTTCTGCTTTTCCGGGTTTTCCGGCTCGACGAAATTCACCGTGTAGCGATGGGCATTCTGCGGAATGCTGGTAAGCTCGCCGCGGAAGCCCACCGTGCCGCCCGGCTTGAGGGTCTCCACCGGCGGCTCGATGACGGTGCCCCCCACGGGATCGCCCCCCTTGTTGCGCAGCACCATGCGGATGTCGGGCACGTCCCGCCGGCGCTGGGTGGTGTTGTTGATGATGCCCCGCAGGATGAGCACCTCATTGCCGTCGCGGGCGACGCGCTCGGGCGTGACGTCCGAGAAGGTGAGCCCCAGGCCCACCGTCCGCACGTCGATGCCCACGGCGCCGTAGACGCCCGCCATGCCGGGATAGCTGGTGACGACGGCGGCACGCCAGTACCAAGCGAACAGGAGGCCCAGCACCAGGGCCGCGGCCAGCCCCAGCCCCGTCCAGCGCAGGGCGGCGCGCAGCCGGGCGCGGCCGCCCTCCTCGTACTCGGGCGGGGGGCTGGCGAACATGTCGGGAATGGGCTCGGGCTCCTCGCCCAGGTCGGGCGGCGGCGCCGGCGCCATGTCCTCGCTGTGGTCGGGAACCTCGGTCTCCACCGGGCCGAAAGTGTCGGCGACGGCGTCGCCCGTGGGCTCGGCGGCCATGTCCAGGCCGGTGGAATCCTGGTAGGCCTCCTCCACGGCGCCGCCGCCCTCGCCGGGCTCACCCTCCAGCGGCGGGCCGGCGTCCGTCTCGAACATGGCGTCGATGGAGGCCTGATCCTCCGGCCCCGGGGCCATTTCGTCGGCCTCCGCCGCGGGGGCGGCCTCGACGGCCGGGTCGCCGGGCGCCCCGGCCATGTCCGGCGCCGGCCCGGGCGTCTCGGGAACCGGATCCTGATGCCACACGTGGCCGCAGTTGTAGCAGCGCACCTGCCGCCCGGTCTCCGGAACGAGATTCCCGTCGACTTCGAAGGCCGTGCTGCAGTTGGGACAGACGACGCGCATGCGCTTCCCGAAATCGGTGAACCCACGCCCTTTATAGGCTTTCGGCCGATATGTCACAAGATCAGGCGTGGGCGGCCAGACCCCCCGCGACGTCGCGGCGGTTGCCAGACGGGGCGCGCGTCGGCTACAAAACCGGCATTCCCAGCACAAGGAGGTTCCGGCCCATGGCGTCGTATCAATACGTCTTCGTCATGAAGAACATGAGCAAGGTCTTCCCCGGCGGACGGGAGATCCTGAAGAATCTGTCCCTGTCCTTCTTCCCCGGGGCGAAGATCGGCGTCATCGGGGCCAACGGCGCCGGCAAGTCCACCATCCTGAGGATCATGGCCGGCCTCGACCACGACTTCAGCGGCGAGGCCTGGGCCGCCGAGGGGGCGCGCGTGGGCTATCTGCCCCAGGAGCCGGAACTCGACCCGGAAAAGGACGTCATGGGCAACGTCATGGAGGGCGTGGCCGAGACCAAGGCGCTCCTCGACCGCTTCCAGGAGGTTTCCGCGCGCTTCGGCGAGCCCCTGGACGACGACGAGATGAACCAGGTCATGGCGGAGCAGGCGGAGCTTCAGGAGAAGATCGACGCCGTGGACGGCTGGGACATCGACCGCACCCTGGAGATCGCCATGGACGCCCTGCGCTGCCCGGCGGGCGACACGGACGTGAACGTCCTGTCGGGCGGCGAGCGCCGGCGCGTGGCCCTGTGCCGCCTGCTGCTGCAAAAACCGGACCTGTTGCTGCTCGACGAGCCCACCAACCACCTGGATGCCGAATCCGTGGCGTGGCTGGAGCGCCACCTGCGCGAATACCACGGCACCGTGGTGCTGGTGACCCACGACCGCTACTTCCTGGACAACGTCACGGGCTGGATCCTGGAGATCGACCGCGGCCAGGGCATCCCCTTCGAGGGCAGCTACTCGCAATGGCTGGCGGACAAGGAGAAGCGCCTGCAACAGGAGGAGCGCGAGGAAAGCGCCCGGCAGCGCGCCATCCACGACGAGCTGGAGTGGCTGCAGAAGAACCCCAAGGGCCAGCAGCGCAAGTCCAAGGCGCGCATCAACCGCTACGAGGAACTGGTGGCCGAGGCGGGCAACAAACAGCCCGAGCGCAACCAGATCATCATCCCGCCGGGCCCGCGCCTGGGCGATCTGGTGATCGAGGCGGAGCACCTGTCCAAGGGCTACGGGGACACGCTGCTCATCGAGGACCTGTCGTTCAAGCTGCCGCCGGGCGGCATCGTCGGGGTGATCGGCCCCAACGGCGCCGGCAAGAGCACCCTCATGCGCATGATCACGGGCCACGAGACGCCCGACGAGGGGTCCATCCGCCTGGGCGACACGGTGGAGCTGGGCTACGTGGACCAGAGCCGCGACACCCTGAACCCCGAGAGTTCGGTGTGGCAGGAGATCACGGACGAGGCGGACGTCATCGATCTGGGCAAGCGCACCATCCAGAGCCGCGCCTACGTCGCCCAGTTCAACTTCAAGGGCGCCGACCAGCAGAAGAAGGTGGGCCAGCTTTCCGGCGGCGAGCGCAACCGGGTGCATCTGGCGAAGGTCCTGAAGTCCCGCGCCAACGTCCTGCTCCTGGACGAGCCCACCAACGACCTGGACGTGGAGACCCTGCGCGCCCTGGAGGACGCGCTGCTGGAATTCCCCGGTTGCGCCGTGGTGGTCAGCCACGACCGCTTCTTCCTGGACCGCGTGGCGACCCACATCGTGGCCTTCGAGGGCGATTCCCAGGTGCTCTGGTTCGAGGGCAACTACCAGGACTACGAGGAAGACCGCCGCAAGCGCCTGGGCGACGAGGCCGACCGGCCCCACCGCATCAAGTACAAGCCCCTGACGCGGTAGGGGGGCGGATTCTGGCCTTGCATTTACCGGGCCGCGCCCTTAGGTTCCGGGAAGCCTTGGGCCGCGGTAGCTCAGGGGTAGAGCAACCGATTCGTAATCGGTAGGGCGTGGGTTCAAATCCCTCCCGCGGCACCAACATGGAAACCCCGCCAACCGGGAGGTTGGCGGGGTTTTTTATGGGCCCTCCCGGGCGCGGCGGGGGAGGGGTCTCCTAAGTGCCCCGCTCGGGAAGCGTGCCCGCCTCCCAGTGTTCCCGGAACCAGGCGTACGTCCGCTCCAGGCCCTCGAAGAGCGGCGTCCGGGCCGTCCAGCCCAGGGCCATCAGCCGGCGCACGTCCAGGAGCTTGCGCGGCGCGCCGTCGGGGCGGTTGGTGTCGAAGACGAGATCCCCCTCGTAGCCCACCACCGCCTTCATGGTCTCGGCGAAGTCGCGGATGGTGACGTCCGTGCCGGTGCCCACGTTGAGGAACTGTTCGCCGGTGTGGTGTTTGAGGACGAAGACGCAGGCATCGGCCAGGTCGTCCACGAACAGGAACTCGCGCCGGGGCGTGCCCGTGCCCCAGACGGTCACTTCGGCGGCCCCGCGCACCTTCGCCTCGTGGAAACGGCGCATGAGGGCGGCGGGCACGTGGCTGTCCGTGGGGTGGAAGTTGTCGCCGGGGCCGTAGAGGTTCGTGGGCATGACGGCGACGAAATCGTCGCCGTGCTGCCGGCGGTAGGCCTGGCACGCCTTGATGCCGGCGATCTTGGCGACGGCGTAGGGCTCGTTGGTGGGCTCCAGGGGCCCCGTCAGCAGGGCCTCCTCGGGCATGGGCTGCGGGGCCTCGCGCGGGTAGATGCACGACGAGCCCAGGAACAGCAGCTTCTCCACCCCCACGCGGTGGGCGCTCTCGATGACGTTCAGCGCGATGGCCAGATTGTCGTGCAGGAAGCTGGCCGGATAGGTGGCGTTGGCGTGGATGCCCCCCACCCGGGCGGCGGCCAGCACCACGGCGTCGGGCCGCTCGGCGGCCATCCAGTCGGCCACGGCGTCCTGCCGCGTCAGGTCCACGTCGTCGCGGCCGGCGGTGAGGACCCGGCAGGGCTCCGTTTCCAGGCGGCGCGCGATGGCGCCGCCCACCATGCCCGTGTGGCCGGCCACCCACACCGTCTTGCCGGTCAGGTCGTACGCGGCCCCCGCCCCCTCGGCGGTCATGGTC
>CAJXLG010000100.1 GCA_913055885.1 uncultured Rhodospirillales bacterium | reverse complement strand
AGGCTGTGCAGGGGGTCCTGGGATTCGTTGAGGAGTTCGTCGCGCCACTGCACGAGCTTCTGGCGGAAATACTCGCGCTGCATGGGGTTCATGAACGCCTCGTCCTCCGAGGGCCGATAATCCGGCGGCAGCGTGATGGTCATGCGCTTTCCCTTACCCAGACGCACGATTCAACGGACGGGGCGGACTATAGGGGACTGGCGCCGCCCCCTCAAGCCTGTTTTAACGGCGAGGCGGGATCGTAGAGGGCTGAACGCACGGAAAAATCGTCAGGGTCACGTGGCGCGCGACAGCTTGGCCAGTTCCACCTGGGCGCGCAGCTCGATCTCGTCGAGGATCTCGGCGAGCCGCGGGTCATCGGTGGCGCCGCGTTTCTCGCGGACGAGCCGGGCCAGATCGTACAGCCGGCTCTCCGACAGCTCACCGGACAGCAGGCCGTGGCGGATCTCGTCCAGGCGCTCCAGCACCTGCTCGCCGTGCTCGCGGAGCTGACGGCGGCGCTCGTCGGGGTCGGTGGCGTCCACTTCCTGGGCGGCCAGGAGCGATTCCATCGCCCCCACCGGCCCGGCCGAGGCCACGCCGGCCGTTTCCGAGTCCGCCTGGGCGGCTTTCAGGTAGTCCCCGAAGCCGGTGCCGGACGCTTCGCGGGAGCGACCCTTGCGCCGGGATTCCTGGGTCTTCTGGGGACCGCCGGTTTCCGAGACCTTCATGATGGCTTTCCGCCCCGGCCCGGCAGGCGGGCCCTCGGGGTCGTCCAACGTGGCACGCTCGATGCGTTGACGGAACCGAGTCTAGCGCGCCCGCGCGGGGGGTAAAAGAGGGAAAATCGCCGCGCGGGCCGGCAGATTTTGCCCGCCGCCCCGCCGCCGGCACGGCCGGCAACGCCCGGAATCCCGGGGCATGGTACATGGCACGCTTTTCGCATGGCGGGGACCGGATCAGAGTCCAGTTCCGGGCTTCGGCGCGATGAGGAAAGCCATGATCGCCATTGCCGTCAAACGTCCGCTGCGCTTCGTCCTGGCCCTCGCCGCCGTTCTGGTGCTGGCGCTCGGCCTGCCGGCCGGGCCGGCCCACGGCGCGTCGCGCATCAAGGACATCGCCGATTTCGAGGGGGTGCGCGAGAACCTCCTCGTCGGCTACGGCCTTGTCGTGGGGCTCAACGGCACGGGCGACAGCATCAACAACATGACCTTCACCCGCGAAAGCCTCGTGGGGATGCTGGAGCGCCTGGGCGTCAACACCCGCGAGGGGGCCGTCCAGTCGGAGAACGTGGCGGCCGTCATGGTGACGGCCACCCTGCCGCCTTTCGCCAGCCAGGGCACACGCATCGACGTCACCGTCAGCGCCCTGGGCGACGCGGAGAGCCTTCTCGGCGGCACGCTCCTGGTGACGCCCCTCGTGGGGGCCGACGGCGAGGTCTACGCCGTGGCCCAGGGGCCGCTCGCCGTGGGCGGCTTCCAGGCGGGCGGCCAGGCGGAGACGGTCTCCAAGGGCGTGCCCACCAGCGGCCGCATCGCCGAGGGGGCCATCGTCGAGCGCGAGGTGAACTTCAAGCTGGACAGCCTGGACACGGTGGACCTCTCCCTCCGGAATCCGGACTTCACCACCGCGCGCCGGGTGGAGGAGGCCATCAACACCCATCTGGGCAGCAAGGTGGCGCAGATGAAGAACCCCAGCGTCATCACCCTCGACGTGCCGAAAAATCATGACGGCAACGTCGCCGACCTCATCCAGAGCGTGGAGCAGCTCCGCGTCAAGCCGGACCAGGTGGCGCGCGTGGTCATCGACGAGAAGTCGGGCACCATCGTGATGGGCAAGGACGTCCGGGTCTCCACCGTGGCCATCGCCCAGGGCAACCTCACCATCCGGGTGACGGAGACGCCCCAGGTGTCCCAGCCCGCGCCCTTCGCCCGCCAGGGCCAGACGGAGGTGGTGCCGCGCACCGAGGTGGAGGTGCAGGAGGACGAGGACAACAAGCTGGCCGTGCTCGAGGACGGCGTGAACCTTCAGGACCTGGTCAACGGGCTCAACGCCCTGGGCATCGGGCCGCGCGACATGATCACCATCCTGCAGGCCATCAAGCAGGCCGGTGCCCTTCAGGCCGAAATCGAGGTGATGTGATGAGCATGGGTCTCGACGCTCCCGCCGCCGCCGCCACGAGCGCCCTGAACGCGGCGGAGGCCAACAAAACGCCGGCCATCAACGGCGACATGAAGCGTCCCGAGATGCGCCGGGCGGCGGAAAAGCTGGAAGCCCACTTCCTGGGCAGCATGTTCAAGCACATGTTCGAGGGCACGCAGCCCAAGCCGCCCTTCGGCGGCGGCCACGCGGAAAAAATGTTCCAGGACCTGATGGTGGACCAGTACGCCAAAAAGGTCGCGGACCAGGGCGGCATCGGCCTGGCGGATTCCGTGGTGCGCCAGATGCTGGAACAACAGGAGGCCTAGCCATGGATGCGACGGACCGTCTCAACGACCTCATCTACATCGGCGGCCGCCTGGCCGAGGTGCTGGAGCAGGAGAACGCGGCCCTGAACCGCGGTGACGTGCAGGGCGTGGATGACCTCCTGGACGACAAGATCAAGCTCGTCCGCGCCTACGAGACCCGGCTCAAGGCCTTCCAGGAGGACCCCGGCCAGCTCAACACGGTGGACGACGACCTGCGCCAGGAGCTGGCCGAGACGGGCCAGCAGCTTTCCGAGCTCATGCAGGAAAACGCCAGCCTCCTGGAATCCGCCGTGAGCGCCTCGCGCTCCGTGGTGGAGGCCTTCGTCGAGGCGGTGCGCGAGGACCAGAGCGGCACGACGTATTACGACGAGAGCGCCGTCCTGGCCAGCGAGCGCACCCGCCCGGGCGCCCGGGGCGCGGCCCTGACGGTGGACCAGACCCTTTAGGGGAGGGATGACTCATGGCCGGCAGCATCACCCAGGCCCTGGATACCGCCCGCAGCGGCCTGCTGACGGCCCAGAAGGCGCTGGACGTCACGGCCAGCAACATCTCCAACGTGAACACGCCGGGCTACTCCCGCCGGGTTCCCGAGCTGCAGACGCGCGTCCTCAACGGCACCGGGGCCGGTGTCGAGATGGCGGACATCAAGCGCAAGGTGGACGAGAACCTGGTGGAGGACGTGCGCGAGGAGACCAGCCGGCTCAGTGAGCTTTCCATCAAGGACAAGACCTACGAGCGCCTGCAGGAGATGTTCGGCAGCCCCGGCGAGAACAGCAGCATCGCCCACAGCTTGAGCTCCCTCCAGGGCGCCATGGAGAGCCTGGCCGCCAGCCCGTCGGGCGCCCTGGAACAGAACGAGGCCGTGCGCTGGGGGCAGAACGTGGCCAAGGAACTGCAGAGCCTGTCGAAGGACATCCAGGATCTGCGCCAGGAGGCGGACGCGGAAGTGCAGAACGCCGTCGAGGCCATCAACGAAAAGACGGAGACCATCGAGGAGCTCAACAACAAGATTGTCCAGAACGCCGCGTCCGGCGAGAGCGTGGCCGACCTGAAGGACCAGCGCGACCAGGCCCTCAAGGAGCTTTCCGAATACGTCAACATCGACACCTTCCAGCGCAGCGCCGGTGACGTGGCCGTCTTCACCGCGAGCGGCGCCACCCTCGTGGACAACACGGCGCGCAGCCTGGAATACACTGCCGCCGGCAAGGTGGGGGCGCGTGTCGCCAAGGGCGAGGGGGACTTCAGCGCCATCCGCGTCGCGCCGGAAAGCGGCGGCACGGGCGAGGACATCACGAACGACATCGTGGGCGGCCAGCTCAAGGGGGCCATCGACCTGAGGGACGGCGTTCTGCCCGACCTTCAGAGCCAGCTCAACACCCTGGCCTCCAGCCTGAAGGACGCCATCAACAAGGCCCACAACCGTGGCGCGCCGCACCCCGGCATGCAGTCCATGAACGGCACGCGGCAGTTCTGGGATACCAGCAAGGAGCAGATCCAGTTCCAGAACGGCACGGACACCAAGATGGTCATCATGGACAAGAACGGCACGGCCAAGGAGAGCGTCTCCCTGGTGGACGACGTCCTGGGCGGGGCCGGCGCGCAGAAGCACACCATCCAGGAAGTGGCCAACCAACTGGACGGGTGGCTCAGCAGCAACGGCTACGGCAATGCCTCCGTGTCCGAGGACGGCGGCCTGAAGATCAACCTGTCCGACACGTCATCCTACATCGCCTTCCGCGGCGAAAGCGGCACGGGCCAGGGCAGCAGCCCGCAGGACGCGACCATCGGCTTCGACAAGAACGGCAACGGCTCGATGGACGAAACGGTGTCGGGATTCTCCAATTTCTTCGGGCTGAACGACTTCTACACCACCCAGCAGTCGCCCGACGCCCTGGAGACGGACACCCTGGAAAAGGGCTGGCAGACCCAGGGCAGCACCCTCACCTTCCACCAGGAGGACGCCGGGAGCGGTCCCGCTTCGGCGCAGGTCATCCTGCCCGACAACAGCAGCCTCCAGGACATCGCACAGCGCATCAACCAGGAGGCCCAGAACACCGCCCGCCTGAACGTGACCGCCGGGGTCGTCCAGGACGGCGGCGGCGAGCGCCTGCGCATCACCCAGGAAAACGGCAAGAACCTGGCGGTGACGGAGAGCGGCGGCGGCAACATCATCGGCAACACCGGTCTGGCCACGTCCGAGGCGCATACCGCCACCCAGATCCAGGTGCGCGAGGACCTGGCCTCGTCGCCGTCCAAGGTTTCCACCGGCCGCGTCGCCTGGGACAGCCTCAACAGCCGCTACGAGCTGGCCAAGGGCGACGCCACCGTGGCCGAGGACATGGCCCAGGCCATGAGCGAGAACCGCGACTTCAAGCAGGCCGGCGGCCTGGACGAGACGGACGTGGACTTCGCCGAGTTCGGCAGCGCCATCGTCAGCCGCAACGCCTCGCTGGCGAAAAGCAATTCCAACGACCTGGACCGGCAGCAGCAGCTCACCAACAGCCTGGAAAAGAAATCGGACAATATCAGTGGCGTCAACCTGGACGAGGAGATGTCCAACCTCATCCTGTTCGAGCAGGCCTACAGCGCCTCGGCCCGCGTGGTGAGCACCATTCAGAACATGTTCGACACGCTCAACCGGGCCGTGGCCTGACGCCGGGCCGGAAGGGGAGATACGCACCATGGTCGGGCACATCGGCACCTACGCCTCGCACACGTCGCTGACGCGCATCATGACGGACAACAAGCAGCAGCTCCGCGATCTGGAGGTGCAGCTTTCGTCCAACAAGAAGGCCCAGCAGTACTCGGGCCTGGCCGACGTGTCGCAGCGGCTCATCAACAACGAGAACAGCCAGAACGTCTCCGAACGCTTCCGGCAGTTGGGCGAGATCACCCGCACCCAGGTGGAGAGCAAGTCCACGGTGATGGAAAACGTGGGCGAAAGCCTGCGCGACTTCCGCGCCAAGCTCAGCAGCTTCGCCTCGGGCGCCAGGGACGACGAGAAGCGCGTGCGCGAGGTGCAGGAATTCGCCTTCCGCACCATGAAGCAGATGGAAGGGCTGCTGAACACGGAAGCGGGCGGCGAATTCCTGTTCGGCGGCACCAAGACGGGCGATGCGCCGGTGAACCTCCAGGCCGACAGCCTGTCCGAGTTCCAGGACATCTTCGACGGCCGGCGCGTCACCTACAGCTCGCCCAACGCCGACGGCACGGGCACCGTGCAGGATGCCACGGTGGCGCAGCTCGACGAGGACGGCGGCGGCGGCAACTGGCTGGATTTCGACGCCAACGGCACCATCAAGGACAACGGCGGCGAGGGGCGTCTGGCCGCCCTGAAGGAAGGCACCACCATCAGGATCACCGGCGCCGGCAACAGCGACAACAACGGCACCTACACGGTCACCAACAAGGTGGACGCCAACGAGGTCCAGGTGCGCGAGGTGACCCTGCCCGGCGGCGAGACCAACACCAACGTCACCCTCACCACGCCGGACGGCAAGACCCGCAACATCCAGGCCGACTTCACCGCCCCCGGGACCATCCACCGCGATTCCGGCGACAGCATCAGCGGCCTGGAGGCGGGAACGCAGATCAAGGTGTCCGGAAGCGCCTCCAACGACGGCCCCTACACGGTGAAGAACGTTTCGGGCAACGACATCACCATCGAGACGTCCAACATCCAGAACGACAACAGCAGCGCCGGCCGCGTGCAGACCCTCAACTACTACCAGGGGAACCAGCGCAGCGAGACGGTGCAGCTTGCCGAGAACCGCTCCATGACCATGGACATCGACGGCGCCGACGCCGCCTTCGAGAAGGCCTTCCGCGCCATGGGCATGATCGCCCAGGGCGAGTACGGCTCGGCCGGCGGCCTGGACCAGAACCAGGGCCGCGTGAACGAGGCCATGAAGCTGATGAACGAGGCCATCGACGACCCGGCCCCCGGCAGCCAGAGCATCCGCGACCTGGAGCGCGAGATGGGCTTCCGCCACCGCCTGCTGGACCAGACCATGGAAAGCCACAAGACCAGCATCGACTTCAACAAGGGCCGCCAGGACGAGATGGAGGGCATCAACAAGACCGAGGTGGTCTCCAAGCTGATGCACCAGTCGCGGTCCCTGGAAGCCTCGTACCAGGCGGTGTCGCGCGTGCGCCAGCTCAGCCTGTCCAACTTTATCTGACCGCCCGGTTCCCGTAGACTGACGGTGGACCGACAGGGAACCGGCGAAACATGCGCAAGCCCGGCGGGGGGCTGCGGCGGGCCGCCGACGGCGAACGCCGCCGCCTGGACACCCTTCTCCTCAAGACCGCCCGGCGTCGCACCGAGCGCCTGGGTGCCGGCGTGCGCCGCGAGGTCACGCCCGCCGCGGGCCCCGGCACGGAAGCCCCGGTGGACCCCGCCGCGCGCCTGGAGGCCCTCATCGGCCCGCCCGGGCCGCCGGCCCCGGCGCCCGCGCGCTGGCCGCGCGTCGCCGCCGCCGTGCTCGTGGCGGTGGCCGCCGGCGCGGCGACGGGCCTCGGCTTCGCCCTGGGGGCGCGCGACGCGCAGCCGTCGCCGGACACCGTGCGCGCCGCCAGCGTGCAGGCGGCGCGCGCCCTGCGCCCGGCCTGGGCGGACGCCCGGCCGCTGGCGACTGCCGCGGCGCGCGACGCCCGGCCCGACCGGTGGGTGGTGCGCCGCCTGGCGGAACGGGCCGCCCGGCCCCGCTGGGCGGACGCGCGGCCGCTGGCGTACCGCGCCGCGGGGCCCGACTGGCGGCCGGCGGCCGTGGCCGCCGCCCGGCCCGGCCGGGCGGCGGTGCGCGCCGTCGCGACCGAGGCCGCGCGGTCGCGGCGCCAACAGGGCATGTGGGCGGCCGCCGAACGCGCCGCCGAGCGCTTCCTCGCCGCGGCGCGCCAACAGGCCACGGCGCCCGGCAAACCACGCCGCAAGCCGGAGCCGGCCGGCCGGGAGGGGCGCGCCGAGGGTTTCCGGGTACAGATCGCGGCCATGAACAACCGGGCCGCCCTGGCCCGCGAGCGGGCCCGGCTCCGGGCGCTGGCGCCCGACCTCCTGGCGGATCGGCCGACGGACGTGGTGCCCGGCCTGCGCATGGCCTATCGGCTGCAGGTGGGCCGCTTCGACGACCGCGCGGCGGCCGCCGCCTACTGCCGCCGCCTCATGACCCGCGGCATTTCCTGCCTGGCCCCCACGCGCAAGGGGCTTCTGCCGCCACAACAGTGACCGGCGCGCGGATCACGCCGCCTCGTTGCGGCCGAAGCCGCGGCCGTCGTCGCGCAGCAGCACGTAGACGGCCGGAATGGTGACCACGGTGAGCGCCGTGGAGGAGGCCAGGCCGAACAGGAGCGAAATGGCCAGCCCCTCGAAAATGGGGTCGGCCAGGATGAAGGCGGCGCCGATCATGGCCGACACGGCCGTCAGCAGGATGGGCTTGAAGCGGATGGCCCCCGCCGCCACCAGCGCCTCGCGCAGGGTCGTGGCCTCCGTGCGGGCGTTGCGGATGAAGTCCACCAGCAGGATGGAGTTGCGCACGACGATCCCGGCGAGGGCGATGAAGCCGATCATGGAGGTGGCGGTGAAGGAGGCGCCCAGCAGCCAGTGCCCCACCACGATGCCGATGAGGGTCAGGGGTACGGGCACCAGGATGACCAGCGGCAGCTTGAAGTGGCTGAACTGGCCCACCAGGAGCAGGTAGATGCCCAGGATGGCCACGGCGAAGGCCGCCCCCATGTCGCGGAACGTGACGTAGGTCACGTCCCACTCGCCGTGCCAAAGCAGGGTGGTCCCGCTCTCGTCCTTCGGCTGGCCGTGCAGCCGGATGTCGGGCTTGCCGTGCGGCCACTCGGCCCGGTCGATCCGCTCCTGCACGGCCAGCATGCCGTAGATGGGCGCCTCGAATTCGCCCGCCAGGGCCGCCGTCACCATGGTGGCGCCGCGGCCGTCGCGGCGGAAGCGCATGTAGGACGCCTTCTCGCGCTTCACCGTGACCACGTCGCCGAGCTGAACCGTGCCGTCCTCGGCGGGCACGGGCGTGGAGAGGATGCGCTCCGACGGGTGAAGGTCGCGGCGCGGCAGGCGCACGCTGATCTCGATGGGGTTGGTGCCGTGGCCGCGATGGGAGTAGCCCACCGTCACGCCGTCGAACAGCGAGCGGATGGTGTCGTAGACCGCCGCCTCGCGCACCTCGTGGAAGGCCAGGTTGGCCTGGTCGATGGCGAAGCGCAGGCGCACCGGCCGCCGGCCGAAGGAATCGTCCACGTCCACGATGAAGGGGACGTCCCGGAAGATCTCCGCCAGCCGGCGCGCCGTCTCCCGCCGGGCCTTTGGCGTGGGGCCGTAGACCTCCGCCAGCAGGGTGGCCAGCACCGGCGGCCCCGGCGGCACCTCCACCACCTTGACGGCCGTGCCGTCGGGCACGTCAAGGCCGTCGAGGGCCCGGCGCACATCCAGGGCCACGGCGTGGCTGGCGCGGTCCCGCTGTCCCTTGGGGGTGAGGTTGAGCTGGAGGTCGCCCTGGTGCGGTGCGTCGCGCAGATAGTAGTGGCGCACCAGGCCGTTGAAGTTGAAGGGCGCGGCCGTCCCCACATAGGCCTGGGCCGTCTTCCCCTCGGGCACCGTCAGGGCACGCTCGGCCGCCCGCGTCAGCACCCGGTCCGTGGCCGCCAGTGGCTTGCCTTCCGGCAGGTTCACCACCACCTGCATCTTCGATTTGT
>CAJXLG010000099.1 GCA_913055885.1 uncultured Rhodospirillales bacterium | reverse complement strand
CCCGTGACAACGTATCCGAGAGATCCGTCTCCACGAGATGGCCCACGAGGACGACAGAGACGGTGTCGGTGTAGCGGTCCTCTCCGGCGCGGACCACGGTGATCCCACCGTCTCTGAGCGCCTCGACGAGCTCCTCGAACCGCCCGGCTGGACACTCGAGATCGATCTCGACGGGGATCCGACCACGGGGGGTCAGCGCGGCCCGCTCGTGGTGGACGCCGAGGAGGTGGTGGCCATGGCCTATGACACCCCCACCTCGGGTCACGACGCCGTCAACGTGGTGAACCTGCGCCTGTGGTCGGCACGGGCCACGCGCGATTTCGACCTGGGGACCTTCAACGCCGGCAACTACGTGGAGGCGGTGCAGCAGAAAACCAGCTCGGAGACCCTGTCCAAGGTCCTCTACCCCAACGACCAGACGGCCAAGGGCCAGGAGCTGCGCCTCAAGCAGGAGTATTTCTTCGTCTCCGCGTCGCTCCAGGACATCGTGGCGCGCTTTCTGAAGAGCCACGACGACTTCCAGCTCCTGCCCGACAAGGCCACGGTGCAGCTCAACGACACCCACCCGGCGCTGGGCGTGGCGGAACTCATGCACATCCTGGTGGACCACCACGACCTGCCCTGGCGCGAGGCGTGGGAGATCACCCGGCGGTGCTTCAACTACACCAACCACACCCTGCTGCCGGAGGCGCTGGAGACCTGGCCCATCCCCATGCTCCAGGACGTCCTGCCCCGGCACCTGGAGATCATCTTCGACATCAACGAGGCCTTCCTGGGCACCGTGCGCGAACAGTTCCCCGGCGAGGAGGACCGGGTGCAGCGGCTGTCCCTGGTGGACGACGCGGCCAACGCCATCCGCATGGCGCACCTCGCCGTGGTGGGCAGCCAGCACGTCAACGGCGTCGCCGAGCTGCACACGAAGCTGCTGACGCGCCACGTCTTTCCCGACTTCAGCGAGCTGTGGCCGGACAAGTTCGTCAACGTCACCAACGGCGTGACGCCGCGCCGCTGGCTGCGCCAGGCCAATCCGGAGCTGTCCGCGCTCATCACGGACTACCTGGGCGGTGACCGCTGGATCACCCGCCTGGAGGACCTGGCGGGCCTCGAGGGCGCCGTGGACGACGCCGCCTTCCGCCAGCGGTTCCAGGCCATCAAGCACGCCAACAAGCAGCGTCTCGCCACGCTCATCGAGCGCCGCGCGGGCATCGAGGTGCCGGCGGACGCCATGTTCGACGTGCACGTCAAGCGCCTGCACGAGTACAAGCGCCAGCTCCTCAACGTCCTGCACATCATCACGCGCTACAACCGCATCCGGCGCGGCGAGGCGGACGTGGGCCCGCGCGTCGCCATCTTCGCCGGCAAGGCGGCGCCCGGCTATTTCCTGGCCAAGCTCATCATCAACCTCATCAACGACGTCGCCCGGGTGGTGAACAACGACCCGGCCGTGGGCGACCGCCTCAAGGTGGCCTTCATCCCCAACTACAACGTCTCGGCCGCCGAGGTGATCATGCCGGGCGCCGAGCTTTCGGAGCAGGTCTCCACGGCGGGCACGGAGGCCTCCGGTACGGGGAACATGAAGTTCGCCCTCAACGGCGCCCTCACCGTGGGCACCCTCGACGGCGCCAACATCGAGATCAAGGAGGCCGTGGGCGACGACAACATCTTCATCTTCGGCCTCACGGAAAGCCAGGCCGAGGCCGTGCGGGCCGAGGGCTACGACCCCCACAAGCCCTACGAGGAGAACGGCGAGCTGCGCGAGGTGATCGACATGATCGCCGGCGGCTACTTCTCCGACGGCGACGCCGAGCGCTACCGGCCCCTCATGGACGCCCTGTTCCCGGGTGGCGACCGCTACCTGGTGCTGGCCGATTACGCCAGCTACGTGGCGTGCCAGGAGACGGTGGACGCCGCCTACGCCGACGCGCCCGCGTGGCTGCGCCGGGCGATTCTCAACGTCGCCCGCATGGGCAGCTTTTCGTCGGACCGCACGGTGCACGACTACGCCACCAGGGTGTGGCACGCGCCGGCGGTGTGCCCCGTCCAGTAGCCCGCGGGGCGGCCGCCGCCGCGCCCCCGGGCCGAAGGGCGCGCGGGGGCGCCCCCTTTCCGCCGGCCGGGCACCGCGTTACAAAAAGGGCCGAAGCCGTACCCAAGGGGCGCACCAGATGATGTTCCGCCGGCACCGGCGGGAGGGTCCGTTGTGAGCCGCCTGACCCGCCGCCTCGTGGATTCCCCGCGCGGGCGCGCCGTCCTGGCGCGCCTGGCCGCGGGATACGTGCGCCTGGTGCGCGCCACCGGCCGCTGGCACACGCCGGGCCGCGACGTCCTGAAACAGTACGTGGACCGCGGCGAGACCATCATCGTGGTGCTGTGGCACGGCCGGCTCCTCATGGGGCCGCGATTCTGGCCCGGCGGCATGCCCCTCGACGTCCTGGTGAGCGACCACCGCGACGGCCGCATCATCGCGGCCGCCGTGGCGCGCTTCGGCCTGGGCACCGTGTTCGGATCCACGAACCGCGCCGGCGCCCGCGCGGTGCGCGACCTGGTGCGCCGGCTCAAGGGGGGCACGTCGGTGGTCATAACCCCCGACGGCCCGCGCGGGCCGCGCATGCGGGCAGCACCGGGCGCCGTCCAGGTCGCCCGCCTGTCCGGCGCGGCCATCGTGCCCCTGGCCGTCAGCGCCGGCCGCCGCCGCCTCTTGGGCTCCTGGGACCGCTTCCAGGTTCCCGGCCCCTTCGGCCGGGGCGTCTTCCTCGCCGGGGAGCCGCTGCACGTGCCGACGGACGCCGACGCCGGGGCGTGCGAAACGGCCCGCCGCACCCTGGAGGCCCGCCTCAACGCCCTGACGGCGGAGGCGGACCGGCAGTGCGGCCATCCTCCCGTCGAGCCGGCGCCCGACCCGGCCGCCGGCGGGACCGGCGAGGCCCCGGCATGATCGCCGGCCTCTATCGCGCCCTCACCACGGCCGGCGTCCCCGCCCTCCGGGCCGCCCTGGCGTGGCGGCGCCGGCGCGGCAAGGAGGCGGGCGGGCGTCTGGGCGAGCGCCTGGGCCGGGCCTCCCGCGACAGGCCCGGGAGCCCGCTGGTCTGGCTGCACGCGGCGAGCGTGGGCGAGCTGGTCTCCGCCCTGCCCCTCCTGGACCGCATCGGCGACACGCGCCCCCGCCTTGCCCTGCTGGTCACCACGGGCACCGTGACCTCGGCCCGGCTGGCGGCGGAACGCCTGCCGGCGGGTGCCATCCACCAGTTCGTCCCCGTGGACGCCCCGCCCTGGGTGCGCCGGTTCCTGGACCACTGGCGGCCCGATGCGGCCCTCGTCCTGGAATCCGAGCTCTGGCCCAACCTGGTGCTGGAGACGGGCGAGGCCCGGGGCATCCCCCTCGCCCTGGTGAACGGCCGGCTGTCCGCCGACAGCTACCGCCGCTGGCGCCGCGTGCCGGGCCTGGCGGCGCGCCTGCTGGGCGCCTTCCGCCTGGTGCTGGCGCAGACGGCGGACGACGCCGACCGCTTCACCGCCCTGGGCGCCCGCCACGTGGCGTGTCCCGGCAACCTCAAGTACGCCACCCCGCCCCTGACTGCGGATCCCGCCGCCGTGGAAACCCTGCGGGCGGCCGTGGACGGTCGCCCGTGCTGGCTCCTGGCAAGCAGCCATCCCGGCGAGGAACAGGTGGCGGCGCGTCTGCACCGTCAACTGGCGGCGCACCATCCCGGCCTGCTCACCCTGGTGGCGCCGCGCCATCCCGAGCGCGGGCCGGCCATCGCCCGGACGCTGGAAGCGGAAGGCCTGACGGTGGCCCGGCGCGGCGCCGGCGAGCGGCCGGACGCCGCCACGGACCTCTACGTGGCGGACACCCTGGGCGAGCTGGGCCTTTTCTATCGCGCCGTGCCCCTTGTGGTCATGGGCAAGACCCTGGCGGCGGCCGGCGGCCAGAATCCCCTGGAGCCGGCCCGCCTGGGCTGCGCCGTCGTGGCCGCCGACCGCATGGACAATTTCGCCGAGGTGGCCGGCCGCATGGCCGAGGCCGGGGCCCTGACCCTGGCCCCGGATGCCGACGGCGTGAGCGACGTCCTGGACCGTCTTCTGGCGGATCCCGCCGAGCGGGCCCGGCGGGGCGACACGGCGCGCCGCTTCGCCGAGGCGGAGGCGGACGTCCTGCCGGCGGTGGAAGCGGCCCTCGCCCCCGTGCTGGACGCGGCGGAAGGCGCATGAGGTGTTCCCGCGACGTCGTGTTTCGAGGCTTTTCCTTGCGGAAAAGCACCTCAACACGACGAAACCGTCAGGACCGTCGTTCCGGGGTGCGCCGCCAAAGGCGGCGCCTCGAAGAATGACCGGGCCGCCCACGGCTGACCCCAATGAGCGGACTTCGTGAGACAGCCATGCCCTTCATGCCCGACTTCTGGAAACGGCGCGGCAAGCTGAGCGAGGCCCTGCTGCCGCTGGCCTTCCTGTACGGCGGCGCCGTGCGGCTGCGCCATGCCTGGACCCGGCCGTACCGGGCGCCCGTCCCCGTGGTGTGCGTGGGCAACCTGGTGGTGGGGGGCGCCGGCAAGACGCCGGCCGCCCTCCTGGTGGCGCGCCGGCTCATGGCCCACGGCCGGCGGCCGCACTTCCTGACGCGCGGCTACGGCGGCACCCTGCGCGGCCCGGTGCGCGTGGACCCCGACCGCCACGACGCCGACGCCGTGGGCGACGAGGCCCTGCTGCTGGCGGCGGAAGCGCCCACCTGGGTGGCCGCCAACCGACGCAAGGGGGCGAAAGCCGCCGCCGACGCCGGGGCCGAGGCCATCGTCATGGACGACGGCTTCCAGAACCCCACGCTGCACAAGGACCTGTCGCTCCTGCTGGTGGACGGCCCCTTCGGGCTGGGCAACGGCCGGGTCGTGCCCGCCGGCCCCCTGCGCGAGCCGTTGCGGGCGGGCCTCGCGCGGGCGGACGCGGCCGTCGTCGTGGGCCTGCCCGTGGCCGGCCTGGAGGCGCGCGTGCGCCCCCTCCTGGGCGAACGCCCCATGCTGCACGGCCGCTTCCACGCCGGCGCCGCCGAGCGCGAGCTGGCGGGCGAGCGGCTGGTGGCCTTCGCCGGCATCGGCCGGCCCGACAAGTTCTTCGGCATGCTGGCGAACCTCGGGGCGCGGGTCCTGCACGCCTATCCCTTCGCCGACCACTACCCCTACGCCGAGACGGACATCGGACCCATCCTGGCGGAGGCGCGCAACCTGGGCGCCGTGGTGGTGACGACGGCCAAGGACGCCGTGCGCCTGCCCGCCGACTACCAGCCCCTGGTCAAGGTGGTGCAGATCACCCTGGAGCCGGATTCGCCCGGCACTCTTGATGCGCTGCTGGACGGGGCGTTGAGCGGGTGACCGTCAGCTCTTGTCGTCGCCCCCGCCCCGCCGTCCCGTGACCACGGCGGCGGGGTCGAGGCGCGTGCCGAACCAGGACAACCCGAAGTGCAGGTGCGGCCCGGTGGCGCGGCCGCTCTCGCCCACGGTGCCGATGGTCTGCCCCTGATCCACACGCTCGCCCTCTTCCACCCGGATGTCGGCCATGTGGGCATAGACCGTCTCCAGGCCATGGCCGTGATCGAGCATCACCGTCCTGCCGGTGAAGAACATGTCGGGCACCACCAGCGACACGATGCCGGGCGCCGCCGCCTTCACGGGGGTTCCCTTGTCGGCGGCGATGTCCAGGCCCGAATGGGGCGAGCGCGGCTCGCCGTTGAGGATGCGCTGGCTGCCGAAGACGCCGCTCACGGGCCCCGCCACGGGGCGCACGAAGCCGTCGCGGAAGAAGGGGCTGGCGGTGTCGCGCTCGCGCGCCCTGGCGATGGCGGCGGCGTCGGCGCGGATCTTCTCCAGGGCCTCCTCGGAGGGTGTCACCTCGTTGTCGGGCAGGCCGTCGATGCGCTGCACGGGCCAGTCCACCGGGGCCACGTCGAGGGTGCGTGTGACGGTCTCCCCGCCCGGCTTTTCCACCGTCAGGGTCTTCTCCCCCTCGGCCTCGCGACCGAAGCCCA
Organism: uncultured Rhodospirillales bacterium; assembly: GCA_913055885.1. Taxonomy (GTDB): domain Bacteria; phylum Pseudomonadota; class Alphaproteobacteria; order Rhodospirillales; family CAJXLG01; genus CAJXLG01. The sequence continues at coordinate 3,183 of CAJXLG010000099.1, read as the reverse complement.
TGACGAAAAGGCCCTTGTCGCTGACGCGCAGCTTTTCGCCCTCCAGGCGCACCGTGGCCCCGGGGGCCACCTGGCCGAACACCACGCCGCCCTCGCGCACCGCGCCGTCGAGGGTGAGCGCGCCGGCGGCGGAGGCCAGAAGCAGGCCGGCGAGGCCCATGAAAAGCGCCGCGATGCGTCCCGTCATAGCAGCGATCCCTGGCGGTCGTCCCCCGAGCGTTTGCGGCCGGCGCGGCGCGACGGTTCCGGCGCCGCGCCGGCGCCACCACCATTGACGGTAACGTCCACACGCCCGTCATGGAAGCGCACGGCCCACCCGGCGCCGGGGTTCGCCGCCGACGCCGATTCCACCAGCCGGTTCTCGGCGTCGGAGACCACGGCGAAGCCGCGCTTGAGCACGTTCTCGTAGGACAGGCCGTCCAGCAGACGGCCCAGGCGGTCCACTTCCGCCCCCTTGTCCTGCACCACGCGGCGGCCGGCCCGCTCCAGGCGCGCCGTGAGCGCCGTCAGGTCCCGGCCGCGCCGCGCCACGTCCTGCTTCAGGGCGCCCGGGCGCAGGCCGCTGGCGGCGCGGCCGACGCGGTGCTCGCGCGTCGTCAGCAGCCGGTCGAGAGCGGTGTGCAGGCCGCGCGCCGCCGTGTCCAGCCGGTGGCGCTTGTGGGCCACCAGCTCGCGCGGCCCGGTGAGCCGGGCGGCCAGCCGTTCCAGGGCGTTGCGGCGGCCCGCCACGTAGGCGGGGCCGGCGTTGGCCAGGCGCTCCACCCGGTCGTCCAGGCGCTGCGCCTGCTCGCCGATGAGCCGCCCCGGCTGCGGCAGCCCGCGCGCCAGGCCCTCCAGGCGGGTGCGGCGCTCGTTGAGGATGCGGGCAGCGGCATTGGCCAGGCGGGCGCCGTCCTCGGCCACCTGCGCCCGCAGGTCCAGGCGCACGGGCACGGCGATCTCAGCGGCGCCGGTGGGGGTGGGGGCGCGCCGGTCGGCGGCGTAGTCGATGAGGGTGGTGTCCGTCTCGTGGCCCACCGCCGTCACCAGCGGGATATCCGACCCGGCGGCGGCGCGCACCACCACCTCCTCGTTGAAGGCCCACAGGTCCTCCAGGCTGCCGCCGCCGCGCGCCACGATGAGCAGGTCCGGCCGCGGCGGCGTGCCGCCGGGCGCCAGGGCGTTGAATCCCTTGATGGCCTCCGCCACCTGCTCGGCCGCGCCCTCGCCCTGCACCAGCACGGGCCACAGCAGCACGTGACGCGGGAAGCGTTCCGACAGCCGGTGCATGATGTCGCGGATGACGGCGCCCGTGCGCGAGGTCACCACCCCGATGACCTCGGGCAGGAAGGGCAGGGGCTGCTTGTCCTCCTCGCGGAAGAGTCCCTCGGCGGCGAGCTTCCTGCGGCGTTCCTCCAAAAGCTTGAGGAGCGCGCCCTCGCCCGCCACCTCCAGGGCCTCCACGATGATCTGATAGCGCGAGCGCCCCGAATAGATGGACAGCCGCCCGGTGGCCACCACTTCCAGCCCCTCCTCCGGCGCCACGGCCAGCTTGCCGGCCATGTTGCGGAAGCACACCCCGTCCAGGACATTGTTCTCGTCCTTGAGGGTGAAATAGAGGTGACCGGAAGCGGCGCGCTTGAAGCTGCCCACCTCGCCGCGCACGCGCACGTGCCGGAAATTCTCCTCCACCGTCCGCTTGAGGGCGGCGGAGATCTCGCTCACCGAGTATTCGGGGATGTTGTGGGTGGGCGCCGGGTTTCCGCTCATGGCCGGAGGATGCTACAAGCGGCGCCGACGCGCAATGCAGCAGCCGGAAGAGGGAGGCGCCCATGAAGGTCCTGGTGGTCGGCGGCGGCGGCCGCGAACATGCCCTGTGCGACGCCATCGCCGGGTCGCCCCTGTGCACCGATCTGGTGTGCGCCCCCGGCAACGCCGGCATCGCCGCCGTGGCGCGCTGCGAGTCGGTAAAACCGGAGAGCACGGACGCCGTTGTCGATCTCGCCGTGCGCGAGAAAAGCGACCTGGTGGTGGTGGGCCCCGAGGCACCCCTGGTGGCGGGGCTGGTGGACCGCCTGCGCGCCAACGGCATCCCCGCCTTCGGGCCCACGGCGGCGGCCGCCGAGCTGGAGGGCTCCAAGGCCTTCATGAAGGACCTGTGCCGGCGCCACAACGTCCCCACGGCCCGTTACGGCCGTTTCGGGGACGCCGCCAGCGCCCGCGCCTATGCCCACGACCTGGGGGCGCCGCTGGTGGTCAAGGCGGACGGCCTGGCCGCCGGCAAGGGGGTCATCCTGTGCAACACCCTGGAGGAGGCGGACGACGCCATCGACAGCGTCATGGTGCGGCGCGACTTCGGCGCGGCCGGTGACCGCGTGGTGGTGGAGGAGCGCCTGTCGGGCCCGGAGGCCAGCTTCTTCGCCCTGGTGGACGGGGAGCGGGCGCTGCCGCTGGCGGCGGCGCAGGACTACAAGGCCGTGGGCGACGGCGACACGGGCCCCAACACCGGCGGCATGGGCGCCTTCTCCCCCACCCCGCGTGTGGACGCCGCCACGGAAAAGCGCGTCATGGACGAGATCATCGACCCCGTGGTGAAGGGCATGGCGGCCGAGGGCAGGGCCTTCACCGGCGTGCTCTTCGCCGGGCTGATGCTCACGGAAGACGGGCCGAAGGTGCTGGAATTCAACGTGCGCTTCGGCGATCCCGAGTGCCAGGTGCTCCTCCCCCGGCTGGCCGACGACATCCTGCCCGTGCTGGCCGCCGCGGCGGAGGGCGGCATCGAGAGCGCCCGCCTGGCGTGGCAGGACCGCGCCGCCCTGACGGTGGTGCTGGCGGCGCGGGGCTATCCCGGCGCCTACGACAAGGGCACGGTGATCGAGGGCGTGGCCGACGCGGCGGCGCTCGACGACGCGGCCGTCTACCATGCCGGCACGGCGCGCGACGCCGAGGGCAACCTGGTGGCGGCGGGCGGCCGCGTGCTCAACGTCACGGGCCTGGGCCCGGACCTGGCGAGCGCCCGCGAACGCGCCTATGCCGCCGTGGACACCATCCGCTGGCCGGAGGGCTTCTGCCGGCGGGATATCGGGGCGGCGGGCTGATGGGTCCGCGCCCCGGGCGGCCGCGCCGCCCAGGACATTCCCCATGTTTTCTCAAACGCCCGTCGGGTGGCGCCATCTTTCGAGGCTCCGCCTTCGGCGGAGCACC
>CAJXLG010000098.1 GCA_913055885.1 uncultured Rhodospirillales bacterium | reverse complement strand
TGCCGAATCTTAAGGCCGGCGCCGTCCTCTTTCGAGGCTTTTGCCGGCGCAAAAGCACCTCAAGATGACGGCGCCGGCACGTCCAGCACCCGGTGTGGTCCCGAGGTGCCTCCGTCCTGCAAGGGACGGCGCCTCGAAGGATGTTGCCGCTGACACAAGGGAAGCCGCCATCCTTCACGCGCCTTCGCCGAAGACGGCGTCGAAGGCCGCCATGAGGCCGGCCTTGACGTCGTCGTCGTCGGACAGGGGCTCGACGATGGCCGCCTTGGCGGCGCGGCGCAGGGGCATGCCGGCGTGCACCAGGGTGGCGCAGTAGACCAGCAGGCGCGTGGACACGGCCTCCTCCAGGTCGTGATCCTTGAGGCCGCGAATGCGGTTGGCCAGCGTCACCAGCGGCGCCACCCGGTCGGGCGGCAGGTCGCTTTCCGCCGCCACCACCTGGGTCTCCTGGTCGGCGGGCGGGAAATCGAAGGGCATGGCCAGGAAGCGCTGGCGCGTGGAGGGCTTCAGGGCCTTCAGGAGGTTCTGATAGCCGGGGTTGTAGGACACCACCAGCATGAAGTCGTCCGGCGCCTCCAGGGTCTCGTTCGTGCGCTCCAGCGGGAGGACCCGGCGGTCGTCGGTGAGGGGGTGGAGGACGACGGTGACGTCCTTGCGCGCCTCCACCACCTCGTCCAGGTAGCAGATGCCGCCGTGGCGCACGGCGCGGGTGAGCGGCCCGTCCACCCACACCGTCTCGCCCCCCTGGAGCAGGAAGCGCCCCGTCAGGTCGGCGGCCGTCAGGTCGTCGTGGCAGGCCACGGTGTGCAGCGGCAGGCCCAGGCGCGCCGCCATGTGGGCGACGAAGCGCGTCTTGCCGCAGCCCGTGGGCCCCTTGAGCAGCAGGGGAAGGCGGTGGCGGTAGGCCGTCTCGAAGAGGGCGCACTCGTCCTCCGACGGCAGGTAGAACGGGGCGTCGGTGCCCGATGCGGCTTCCGGATCGGTCATGGGGTAAAAGCCTTCTCTCGAAATGACCCAAAGGGGGGACGGCGACACGGCCCGCCGGGAGTCCGCAGGGGCAAGTCCGGGGGGACAGTACGGGCCGTGCCGCCGTCGGGTCGCCCGTCCGCCGCGGTCACGGAAAACGGGCGCCAGGGGAGCGGGGCCCGGCCGGTGTGGGACCGGCACGGGCCGCCGCTTGCGCGGCTACTCCGCCGCCGGGGCCTCGGCCGCCTGGCGACGGCCGGGGACGACGAGGGAATAGACGATCAGCAGGACGCCGATGACCACCACCGCGCCGGCGCCCAGCCGGTACATGTAGAAGAGCTCGATCTCCTGCTGCACCTGCATGTAGTCCATGCCCATGACCCGCTGGAGGTGCGTTTGCACCACGCCGGCGAAGGTCAGGGTGAAGGTCATGAAGGCCATCGCCGCGGTTGTCACCCAGAAGCCCCACATGTTGAGGACCTGGTTATACGGCGCGCGCTTCAGCAGGTTGGGCATGGCGTAGGTCATGATGGCGATGTTCAGCATGACGTAGGCGCCATAGAAGGCCAGGTGGCCGTGCGCCGCCGTGATCTGGGTGCCGTGGGTGTAGAAGTTGACGGGCGCCAGGGTGTGCATGAAGCCCCACACGCCGGCCCCGAAGAAGGCCATGACCGCCGTGCCCAGCGCCCACAGGAGCGCCGCCTTGTTGGGGTGATCGCGGCCGCCCTTCCACACCATGTAGAAGGCGAAGACCACCATGGCGAAGAACGGAAGCACCTCCAGCACGGAGAAGATGCTGCCCACCCACTGCCAGTAGCCGGGCGTGCCGATCCAGTAGTAGTGGTGGCCCGTGCCCAGGATGCCGGTGAAGAGCGTCAGGCTGACGATGAGATACAGCCACTTCTCCACCACCTCGCGGTCCACGCCCGTGAGGCGGATGAGCATGAAGGCCATGATGGAGGCCATGATGAGCTCCCACACGCCTTCCACCCAGAGGTGGACGATCCACCACCAGTACATCTTGTCCACGGACAGGTTGGCCGGCACCCACAGGGCGAAGAGGAACAGAAGCGCGGCCAGCCACAGCCCCAGCATGAGGACGTTGGCCACCACCGTCTTGCGTCCCTTCAGGAGCGTCATGGTGCCGTTATAGAGGAACATCAGCGCCACCACGACGATGGCGATGCGGATCCACAGGGGCTGTTCCAGGAACTCGCGCCCGCCGTGGATGCCGAACAGATAGCCGATCACCGCCGCCGCGGCGCCGATGAGGAAAAGCCAGAACTGGGCGATGGCCAGTTTCGGGCTGTGGATGTCGTTTTCCGTTTCCTCGGGCAACAGGTAGTAGGCCGCGCCGAAGAAGCCCATGAGCAGCCACACGATGAGCGCGTTCGTGTGGATCATGCGCAGGACGTTGAACGGAATGGTTTCCGCCAGGAAGTGCGGCGCGACGTAGACCAGCCCCGCCAGCAGGCCGAAAAGCACCTGCGCGACGAACAGGGCAAGGGCGCCGCCGAAATAGTACAGGGCGACACGCTGGGATTCGTACTGCATAACCCCGTGCTCCTTTTCTTCCGCTGCGATGGGATGCGGTGTCGGGGTCTAGCCCGCCTTGTTCGGCGGCCAGCCCTGGGTATCGACCTTGCTGGTCCACCGCAGGAAGTCGATGAGGTTGTCCATCTCTTCTTCAGAGAGGTTGAACTGGGGCATCTGGCGCCGCCCCGGGATGCCCGTGGGCTGGGACTCGAACCACGCCTTCAGCGCCTGCCGCGCCCCCTCGGGGTCCTCGCGGCCGCCGTAGCGCACCCACACGTTGGAAAGCTCGGGCGCGAAATACGCCCCTTCCCCCATGATGGTGTGGCAATTGATGCAGGAATGCTCTTCCCAGACGAGCTTGCCCGCCTTGACGTCGGCGGTGAGCTTGTCGTCGTTGGAGGATTTGGTGACGATATAGCTGTGGCTTTGGGCCACGAGCGCAACGAACACGACGAAAAAGAAGATCGTTCCGCCGTAAAAGACGTTGCGCGCGGCCGACTTGGTGAGACGTTCCGCCATCCTTCCACCCCTTTGCCGGTGGCTCTCAACGGCCGGCATCCTCCGATGGCGGGCCGCGACCGGCCTTGATGCTGGTCAAGGGCCGTCGCGGTTGTTCCGGCCGACGCGAAGGCAGCCGACCACGGCAGCGGACCCGATCCGGTGGTTCCGGTCAAGGCGACTCGCTGACAGGTTGTGAGAAGATTTGTGAAAGACGGCGAAAACCGGCTTTTTCCGGTCATACCGGCGCCCCTTGAAAAAAAACTTGCGAAGCGCCGCTTCAGGGGCGCCGGTATGGTGCGTGTCGCGGGAAAAAGGCCATCAGGCGCAGGGCCCTTGTGTCGGCTGTCCATCGGCGCCACACTTGACCAACGCCATGAATCGGGCCGCGCATGATCCGGATTGACCGCGAAGCCTTGCAGGAAGACCTGCGGAAGCTCGGGGTGGGCGTGCTCGTCGCCTCCCTGGTTGGTGGGCTGTTTCAGGAGCACGTACCCACCATGGCGGCCATCCTGGGCGGTGCGGCCGGACTCGGCTTATGGGTTAGCGGTCTGGCCCGCGGGCAGGAGGCATAATGGGTTTCTATATCGTCCTCGGCATGATGCTGGCGACCGTGGCCGCCCTGTGGGGCATCGTGTGGTACCAGGAACGCCACGGCACGCCCGACAACGAGTAGCCGGGCGGCCTATCCCTCTTCGTCGGGCGCCGTGAACTCCAGGGCGGGCAGGCCCGCCGCCGGGCCCAGGCGGACGGTGTTGGCGTCGCCGTCCGCCTCCACGCCGCGCGCCGTGAACAGCGCCAGGGTCTCCGCGGGATCGGGCACCTCGAAGGTGATGCCGGCGACGGCGGGGGCCGTGTCGGGGCGGCCCGCCTGCGGGTGCAGGATGGGAATGGCCGGCGGCTCGGCCAGGATCAAGAGCGTGCCGTGAAGGGCCACGGCCAGGCTGTCGGCCATGGGCAGCAGCCGCTCGGGCCCGATCAGGGCGCGCCACACCTCCGTTGCCGCCGCCAGGTCGGCCACGGCCACCGTCATGGCGGCCACGCCGCACACGTGGTTGGGGTGGTCCGCCCACGACGGGGCCAGCAGCGATTCCCCCAGCGGCCGGGCGCGCAGGCGCAGGCCCGGGCCCGCCACCCGGTCGGCGGGCAGGCGCAGCTCGCGCGAGCGCACCACGCGGTCGCCCTCCGGCAGGTCCAGGGTGGTCTCCACCGCCCGGGGCGCCGGCACGTTGAGGCCCAGCTCCTCCAGGGCCTCGGCCGCCGCGCCGGGGTCCTCGGCCACCAGCACCAGCTCGGGCGTGTCGCCGTGCGTGGCCAGCAGGCCGGCGGCACCGATGACCAGCGGCCGCGCCAGGGCGCCCTCCTCGTGCAGGGCCGGCCCCACGGTGAAGCCCAGGCGCCCCAGGGCGGCGCGGGCCGCTTCCGGGTCGGGTACGGGGAGGCGCAGGCCGCCAAGGCCGCTAACCGTGCCTGTCATGACTCGTCCTGTTGGCCGTAGGTCTGGAACTTGGTGAGCACACGGTCCATTTCCCCGTCGCTGATGAGCGGCGGCGGCCCCAGCATCAGGGCGCGCCAGTACACCTCCGCCAGGTTCTCCAGGTGCAGCGCCCGCTCCTTCGCCCCGATCGGCGTGGCACCGCACACCACCATCCCGTGATGGGCCATCAGGCAGCCGTCGCGCCCGGCAAGGGCATCGCCCACCGCGGCCGCCAGCTCGGGCGTGCCGAAGGTGGCGTAGGGGGCGCACGGGATGTCCCGGCCGCCGAACAGGGCCACCATGTAATGAAAGGCCGGGATGCCGCGCTCCTGACAGGCCAGGGTGGTGCAGTGGACGGCGTGGGTGTGGATGACCGCCCCGGCGTCGGGCCGGGCGCGGTAGACCGCCCGGTGCAGGTCCCACTCGGAACTGGGCCGGTAGCGCCCCGTCACCCCACCGTCATCGGCCACGTGCGGCACGGCGTCAAGAGCAAGATCGTCGGCGCCCAGGCCGGTGGGCGTGATGTACTGGCCGCCGCCCGGCGCGCGCACGGAAACATTGCCCGCCGCGCCCCTGTTGAGGCCGGCGGCGTCCATGGCGCGCGCCAGGTCGATGACGGCGGCGCGCGGGTCGTCGCTGTCCGCCCCGGCGCTCATGATGCCGCCGCCGCGTCGTCGAACAGGGCCGCCAGCCCGGCGGCCGACGCCGCGCCCACGCCGTTCTCGGTGATGAAGCCGCTCACCAGGTGGGCGGGCGTGACGTCGAAGCCGGGGTTGGCGACGGGGCTGCCCTCGGGCACCAGGCGCACCGTGCGCGCCGTGCCGTCGGCGTCGGCGCCCGTGATGCTGTGCACCTCGGCGCCGTCGCGTTCCTCGATGGGGATGTGGCCGCCGTCCGGGAGGGCGGGGTCGAAGGTGGGGCCGGGCAGGGCGACGTGGAAGGGCACGCCGTTGGCCCGCGCCGCCAGGGCCTTGAGATAGGTGCCGATCTTGTTGGCCACGTCGCCGTTGGCGGCCACGCGGTCCGTGCCCACCAGGCACAGGTCCACCCGCCCCTGTTGCATCAGGTGGCCGCCGGCGTTGTCCGCCACCACGGTGTGGGGCACGCCGTGGTTGGCAAGTTCCCAGGCCGTCAGGCTGGCCCCCTGGTTGCGCGGGCGGGTCTCGTCCACCCAGACATGCACGGGCAGCCCCGCCTCGTGGGCCATGTACACCGGTGCCAGCGCCGTGCCCCAGTCCACGGTGGCCAGCCAGCCGGCGTTGCAGTGGGTGAGGACGTTGACGGGGCCGTCGTCCGCCTTGCCCTCGTACGCCCGGCGCAGGACGCCCAGCCCCGCCTCGCCGATGGCCTTGTTGAGGGCGGCGTCGGCGTCGGCGATGGCGCGCGCCTCGCGCCACGCGGCGGCCGGCCGCTCGCTTGCGTCGAAGGGCTCCAGGACCCCCAGCACCCGGTCCACCGCCCAGGCCAGGTTAACGGCCGTGGGGCGGGCGTTGCGCAGGCGCTCGCCGGCGCGTTCCAGGAGGGTGTCGTCGGCGCTCGCCCGGGCCGCCAGCGCCATGCCGTAGGCGGCGGTGGCGCCGATGAGGGGCGCGCCGCGCACCACCATGTCGCGGATGGCGGCGGCGGCGTCGTCCACGCCCTCCAGGCGCTTCCAGGCGAAGGCCCAGGGCAGGCGCGTCTGGTCGATGACGGCCACGGCGCGGCCGTCCTCGGCGGGCTCAATGGTGCGATGATGGACGCCCCCGACCTTCATCCCAGCACCCGGCCGGCGACGGCGTCCAGGCGCGCCAGCATGGAGGGGTCGCGCTTCTCGGACTGGGTGATGAGGGCGGTGTCCAGGGCGCGTTGGCAGCCCGCCGGGCACGGCCGGGTGCGCGGCGCGAGGCGCGGCACGGCGCGCGCCACCAGGTCGCGCGCCCGGTCGGCGTTGTTCTCCAGCACCTCGATGACCTGTTCCACGGAGACGTTCTCGTGATCGGGGTGCCAGCAGTCGTAGTCCGTGACCATGGCGACGGCCGTGTAGCAGATCTCCGCCTCGCGGGCGAGCTTGGCCTCGGGCTTGTTGGTCATGCCGATGACGTCGCAGCCCCACTGGCGGTACAGCTCCGATTCGGCCCGCGTGGAGAACTGCGGCCCCTCGATGGCGAGATAGGTGCCGCCCCGATGGTAGGGAATGCCCGCCTCGTCCAGGGCGGTCTCCACCACGTCCCCGCAGCCGGGACACACGGGCTCGGCCATGCCCACGTGGGCCACCATGCCTTCGCCGAAGAAGCTCTTGTCGCGGGCGAAAGTGCGGTCGATGAACTGGTCCGCCACCACGAAGCGCCCCGGCTCCAGGTCCTCGCGCAGGGAACCCACGGCGGAGAAGGAGAGGATCTCCGTAACCCCGGCGCGCTTCAGGGCGTCAACGTTGGCCCGGTAGTTGATTTCCGTGGGCGGCAGGGGATGGCCGCGGCCGTGGCGCGGCAGGAAGACCACGGGCTGGCCGCCCAGCTCGCCGAACAGAAGCTCGTCCGACGGCCGGCCGAAGGGGCTGCCCACGTGCTCCCAGCGGGTGTTCTCCAGGCCGGCGATGCGATACAGACCGCTGCCGCCGATGATGCCGATGACCGGCTGTTGGTCGTGCATGCCCTGCCTCCCTTGCGGTGAACCGTCGCAGGAATGGGCCAGCGGCGCCCGCCGGTCAAGGGGTCTCGGGCAACGGCCTTGTTGCGATGGATTTACGTTCTCAAATCATGCCCGGGAAAAGCCGTGAAGGGCCTTCCCGTGCCGCTCTTATGCGGGCCCTGCGGCACGAGGAGGGCCGTGCCGTGCCGCGCGATCCGGTGGAAGGCATCCGCTGGTTCGAGCGGGCCGCCCGGCAGGGCGCCGGGCGCGCCCCGGAGCAGGCGTGGAAGTGGTTGACCGATGCTGTCAGCGGCGGCCACGCGGCAGCCCTGGAATGGCCGGGGGGCTGCCGGACGCCGAGATGACGCCGCAGCAGGTGGCTGAAGCGCGCTATCCGGGGGGACGGGCAAGCGCCGAGCGGGATGTTCCGCACGGCATGCCGGACGGAACCGGACGGTGGCACGCGCGCTGAGGCCCCGGGCTACCCCTGCCCGGGCGCGAAAAAGTCGTTGCCCTTGTCGTCCATGATGATGAAGGCGGGGAAGTCTTCCACCTCGATCTTCCACACGGCTTCCATCCCCAGGTCCTCGAAGGCCAGCACTTCCATGTGCTTGATGCTCTGTTCGGCGAGTTGCGCCGCCGCACCACCGATGGAGCCCAGATAGAAGCCGCCGTTTTCCCGGCAGGCCTCGCGCACGGCGGCGGAGCGGTTGCCCTTGGCCAGCATCACCATGCTGCCGCCCGCCTTCTGGAATTCGTCCACGTAGGCGTCCATGCGCCCCGCCGTGGTGGGGCCGAAGCTGCCGGCGGGATAGCCGGCGGGCTGTTTGGCGGGGCCGGCGTAGTAGACGCAGTGTTCCCTGAAATAGTCGGGCAGGCCCTCGCCCCGGTCCAGGGCCGCCTTGAGCCGGGCGTGCGCCAGGTCGCGCGCCACGATCATGGGCCCGGAAAGCAGAAGCCGGGTCTTGATGGGGTACTGGCTGAGCGTCTCGCGGATCTCGCGCATGGGCCGGTTGAGGTCGATGCGCACCGGCGCGTCGCTCATGAGCCGGCTTTCGTCCACGTCGGGCAGGAAGCGGGCCGGATCGGATTCCAGGCTTTCCAGGAAAACGCCGTCGCGCGTGATTTTCGCCTCGGCCTGCCGGTCGGCGGAGCAGGACACGCCGAGCCCCACGGGCAGGCTCGCCCCGTGGCGGGGAAGGCGGATCACCCGCGCGTCGTGGCAGAAGGCGCGCCCGCCGAACTGGGCGCCGATGCCGGAATCGCGCGAAAGGCGCAGAAGCTCCGCCTCCAGGCTCCGGTCACGGAAGGCCTGGCCCTGCTCGTTGCCGTGGGTGGGCAGGCCGTCCAGCCAGCGCGCCGAGGCCAGCTTGACCGTCTTGAGGTTGGCCTCGGCCGAGGTGCCGCCGATGACCACCGCCAGGTGATAGGGCGGGCAGGCCGCCGTGCCCAGGCCCCTGATCTTGTCGTCCAGGAAGGGCAGCAGCCGGTCCGGCTTGAGCAGGGCCGGCGTTTCCTGGAAGAGATAGGTCTTGTTGGCCGAGCCGCCGCCCTTGGCCATGAACAGGAACTTGTAGGCGTCGCCGTCCACGGCCTCGATGTCGATCTGGGCCGGCAGGTTGGTGCCCGTGTTCTTTTCCTCGTAAAGGGACAGGGGCGCCATCTGGCTGTAGCGCAGGTTGGCCTCCTGGTAGGCGTCGTAAACGCCACGCGACAGATGCGCGGCGTCGCCGCCGCCGGTCCACACCTGCTGGCCCTTCTTGCCCATGATGATGGCCGTGCCCGTGTCCTGGCACATGGGGAGCGTGCCCCCTGACGCCACCACGGCGTTCTTGAGCATTTCCAGGGCAACGAAGCGATCGTTGTCGGCGCTTTCCGGGTCCTCGAGGATGGCCCGCAACTGCGCCAGATGGCCCGGGCGGTAGAAGTGGTTGATGTCGAAAAAGGCCTGCCGGGCGAGAGGCGCCAGCGCCTCCGGATCGACCCGCGTTACGGGGACCTCCTCGAAGGTGGTGCGCCGGACGGCGCTCGGCATGTCCAGGGCCCGGTAGGGCGTCTGGTCCGTGGTGGCGGGCAGGATGGGGACGTAGGCGAAGGGCGGGGCCACCGGACGCCTCCCGCCCTCAGGACTTCTTGCG